>RSAS01000197.1:15768-16665 GCA_003934145.1 Candidatus Viridilinea halotolerans
TTGCGCTTCCGCCTGCACTTGCGCCTCCGCCGCCGCCCGCGCTTGGGTCTCATAGGTCACGCGCGCTTCGGCGGTCGCGGCGCGCGCTTCGGCGGTAGAGGCGCGTGCTTCGGACGCATCGGCGCGGGCAATGGCCGCTTCTGCGGCATGCACAACTGCAAGGTAGTCGCCGATTTCGTTGCCCTCTGCATCAAAGCAGACGACATGATCGTCGCGCACCCCGATCCAGAGTTGGGCCACGTCAAGCCAGAGCCGCCCGTTGGCGTCACATGGCTGCATCTGGTAACGCTCGCCGACGAGTTTATAGCCGATGAGACGAAGCTGACGAGGCTTTTTGCGCCGTACATCGTCTACGATGACATACTGAGCCACTCCCACCAATGCGTAGTGCGCGACTTTGTGGGTGAGATCATTGCTGCGCGTCTCTGGCGAGGTGATCTCGATGATCAACGCCGGACGCTGGCCCTCCTCCGTGACATCAAACGTACTCCAATCCTGCCGTTGGCTCAGCCCCGGAATGACCATCACATCCGGGCCGTGGGCGCGTAACTCCGCATGATCCCAGGCAACCCGTACATCGCTGAGCACAACCGCCCGTTCGGCGGGTTCCAAGCGCGCACGCAGGATTTGGGTGAGGTACATGCGGTCGGTTTCGTGGCGGTCGCTATGCACAATGAAGTCTCCCACTTCGGGGTGCAAGACATCTTCAAGGGTCAACGGCACACGCTCCAATTCCGTGCCGTCGGGTGCATCGGGCCGCTGCACGTAGCGCCAGCCGTAGCGCCAAGGATCTTCCTCGTCGCTTGGGGGCGCTATTGGCTGCAATTGTGTGTCGTATGGGTTCATACGTTCTATTCTACACGTCTTCGGGTGAGATGTCAAGGGTTTGTGGCGTGG
>RSAS01000197.1:16675-19509 GCA_003934145.1 Candidatus Viridilinea halotolerans
CCCCGCCCCCACGCCACAAGGGGTGTTTTTCGGGGGAGGCACAGCCTTCCCCGCACCCCCGTCGGAGGATGCGAGGAAACCAAGTTCTCTCGCGCACCCTTCCTCATTATCGGGGGCTGGTTTGTCGCGGATTGCTCCATCTTGAGACTGATCTCCGTACACAGCCAATCAGCTATACTCGGATGCAGCAAGTGATATAGAAAGGTAGCCCAGTGAACTGTGCCAAACTCTTCCGCCGCTGGTGTCCGTTTGCCCTTGCGGGCCTCGCTATCGCTGGAGGGGCCATCGCTTTCACCCTGCGCCGCCCGCGCCATCCCGTCTACCCAGCTAGCCATCCGCCGGCGATCTACGCGACAACGGCGACTGGCCCGCTCTATGCCCCGTTTCAACTCGACATTGACCCGATGCAGCGCCTGCTGCTGATCAATTTTGAGCAAGACCCCGATGCGGTCTACCTCGGCTTTGAGCCGCAGGTCTTTGACGATGAACGCCACGGTGCCGGCATGCTGGTGATTGGCTGGCGCGTTGATGGTAAAGTGGATGTCTTTCATCAGCCGGGATTGCGCCTCGATCCGGCAACCTATACGATTGCGGGCGGTGGTTTGCATAAGATGGTTGAACGACCATTGCACGCTGCATCCTTCACAGTGAACGAGACGGGTGTGCAGGCCGACATCAGTTTTGACGATCTCAGCGGGCGTCCGGTGGTCTTGCGTGTTGCAGAGCGCAACACAACGCCACGCCAGCCCTTCGGCCTGCTCGCCCCCATGGGAGCCGCCGCCACCGAACCCTCTGCTTTGCCGCTCGTTTTTCTGCGCGAATTCTACTTTGTGCGCCAAGCCGATAGCGAAGTGACCATCTTGGTTGACGGGGTGGCCCACCAGCCCGACAAGATGCCGTTGCCGATGAATGGCATGCGCATGTATTTTCTGCGCTATAGCAACGATCCCCTCATCGTCACGCTCAATCCAGCCCACCATGGCCCACTTGCGCCGCTTGTTGCGGCTAGCGTCAATGAAGCTCATGCCCACGGCACAACCTACGATCTGGTGGAACAGCATGGCCATCCCGCAATCGCTCGTATGCGCCGCAGCCTCAACGACCACGAGGTCAGCGTCAACTTTACGCCCCCGCTGCCCCACCTTGCTGTGATGGCCGACGGTGCGCGCGCCCATGGCGGTTTTCAGATCACCGCCGACCCCATTCTCGGCACGCTGCGCGGCGAGTACCGGATCGAACGACGCGGCAACCAGATCAGCCTCAGCGCCACCCCCAGTGGTGGTTGGGAGCCAAACGAGAGCAATTGGAGCGTCAAGCTCATCTATCGCGCGGCGTCGATCTTCAGCACATGGCCGCAAAGCTACCAGTGGCATGCCACGCTTGATCTGGATGCTGGATCTGAGGCGCTGCTGCAATCCGCATGGAGCCGAGTGGTGGAGAACTAAACAGGAGGGTTGGGGAGTCCCCAACCCTTCCTACAACTACTACTGCTGCTGCTGCTGCTGCTGCTGCTGCTCTGCCGCTGCCTCAGCCGCGAGGAACGTAGCCAGTTCACTGGAGGAGGGCCGTGGGTCAACCTCCTCTTCGGAGATGGGCCGCTCGGTCGGCACCACTTTCACCCCCACCTCCAGCATGCTCTCGGCTTGGCCCTTAAAGACCCCGCGCGTAGGGGGCACATCAGCGTAATCGCGTCCAATAGCGGTGCGAATATGGCGTTCCCCCGCAATCAGGTTGTTGGTTGGATCAAAACCCACCCAGCCAAAGCCAGGGACGAGCGCCTCAACCCAAGCGTGGGTCGCATCCTCCTCGGAACGGTCGTGATCCTCGTCGCGGTGGAAAAGGTAGCCACTCACATAGCGGCACGGAATCCCCAACGGGCGTACCAGGGCAAGCATAATGTGCGCAAAATCCTGACAGACACCCTTGCGTGTTTCAAGTGCGAGATCAATAAGCGAGTCAACCTTCGTATGGCCCGACTCATAGGCAAACGAGGCATAGATACGCTCATTGATCAAGCGCAGTAGCGTGAGTGGATCACCGTGCCGATAGACCTCGATCTCGGTGGCGAGACGCGCCAGCAACGGCGTGGGATGGGTGAAACGACTAGGGGCCAAAAAATCCCAATAATCCTCCCCGTGGGCCAATGCGTCTAGCTGCTCCCACGCATCGCGAGCTAGGGCGTCAGGAATGCTTGGCGGCGGCGGCAGAATCACCAACGCCTCTGCCGTAATCGTCGTCGTCTTATGCGGTGCCGGAATGTCAAAATGGTGTACGATATTGCCATAGCTATCGCTATAACTATGCACTCGCGCCGCCGGACTCGAGGTAAGCTTAAAAGAGAGGCAACGCTGCACCCCCTCCGAGCGCGGCTGCATACGTATTTCGGTCACACTCTCGCGCACGGGTGAACTGTAGCGGAAACGGGTCTTGTGCAGAATCGAGTAGTACATCCTTGCCTCTAAAGCTGGTGACTAAAGGCCGTCTCCACCGGATAGGCCACATAGGTCTGATGAATCGCGGCGTGGATGCCGTCACACGAGCGTCGAATTGCGGAAAGGGAGCCATGCATGTCATCAGCGAGAATCTCGTCAACTTGGCCATAGTCAAGCGCGGCGCGCAAACGTCCAGCAAGGCGTTCGGCGCGCCCCGCCGCCCGCGATCCCGTCGAGCGGGCGATGGCCTGCAAGCCGCGTTGGATATGGTCGGCAGCAAAACGCACCGAACGCGGCGAATGGGCATCGAGCAGCAGAAACTCCGCCACCCGCGTGGGTTGCACATCGGCGGTATAGACCTTGCAGTAAGATTCAAAGGCGGTACAACACTTCAGCAACGCC
>RSAS01000420.1 GCA_003934145.1 Candidatus Viridilinea halotolerans
GACTATTCAGCATGACAAGCTGCTGGGATACTTAAAAATTTCTGCTTCCCTAAGACATGGTTCGTGGCAACTTTACAGTTTGCGCCACCTAGGTAGTGCCGACTTTAGTCGGCTGAGGTCTTGGGGTGCGACGGGGAGCCGACTAAAGTCGGCACTACGATTGTAAAGCGAAAAGTCCCTTTCTGAAACCTTGTCTAAGAGTTCTTGGCGTGCATCCAATCCATTGCCACGCCCCAGACCTGGCAGGTGGGGCGCGTGCAGCCGCTTGTGGTGCGCCAAAGATACTACCGCGAGGTATCGAGAACCCTTAGAGACCTCACAGGTCTTGCTCCGACGCATGAACACCCCATCAGCAAAGACCTGTGAGGTCTTTGCCGATGGGTGTTGCCCCCCAAAACCTGCCAGGTGCGCGCCGGTGGATGTTTGGCGATACCACTGGCGGCTGCACGGCGCACACCTAGCAGGTTGTGCGCCCGCTTTGCATAAAACCCTTGACAGGTGAGGGCCACCCGTCGCCTCCCAAGAGCCTATCCGTGGCTTGCGTAGGGGCACGGGCCACCCGTCGCCTCCCAAGAGTGTAATGTTGGCCGGGCCTTTCTGAAACCATCTCTAATCAGTATAATGGTAACGACATGCAACAATAATAACTTCGTTTGCATTCACACGGTAAACCAGACGATGTTCATCATTCACTCTTCGTGACCAATAGCCACTCAGATTGGCTTTGAGCGCCTCAGGTTTACCTATGCCTTCATAAGGAGAACGCACTATGTCTTGTATCAACAAGTTGATCCGCTTCAAGAGCTTCCGATCATGCTCTTGGAACCACAAATAGTCATCCCATGCCGAGCGAGTGAAAGAGAGTTTCATACACCCAGCAACTTCTTTTCTGAGACGTCGCCATTGGCTAGTTCAGCCAGAGAGCGTTGCAGGTGGGCCACATTGGCCGGACTGGCCAGTAGGTAGCGCGTCTCTTGCCATGCCGCATATTCATCCAGCGGAACCAAAACGACTTGTTGGCCACTGGCGAGTACCACGCTGGTGGGTGCGGCATCATTGATTACTTGGGTCAAGAGGCGTTCAAGATCACGTTGCGCCTCTGCTAAGGTAACTGCTTGCATCTGCTTGATCCTCGTGTCGAGCCAAGAGTAGTTTTGCCCGATCATAACGTTGTTAGGTGGTTGGCTGCGCTCATTGCTGCTTCAGCATGCAGGGTGTGACTGGAATCTGTAGGGTGATGCCCTACAACCCCGCCGGACACGGGAAAACGCGAGGGAACCTGGTTCCCCCGCACCCCCTAATTCATTATAGCACTTACCGTAACGTTGCCTCAAATGCGAATCCGCTGCTGCTGGAGATGTTCGACGATGGCAGCAGCCTCTTGATCAAAGGCGACGAGCGGAACAGAATACCTGAAGGGGGCGTTGCAAGTAGGTGTAGGCGGTGACCTGTTCCTCGCGTGAGCGGGCTTTGGCGATGTACGCAAGCCAACCGCGCGTCTGCTCCTCATAGCTCACAATCGTTGCCGCGACGTTGTCAGGTGCAATGGTCTGTAGCCGCTGGCGCAGGCGCTGCGCTGGCGCACCACCCCGCTCCAATACACTCAGATGGTCAGTATCAAGCAGGTACATCCCCATCCTTATCTTCTGATGGACGCTGCGCTTCTCGATATTGACGGCCAAGATGGATCGCTTCGTCAAAGGCGGGGGTAGCGGCGAATACACCGTTGATCTGTTCCCACCAGGGAACAATGGCTGGCTGCGCTAGTTGCTGCTTGAGCATCCGCAGTTCTTGTTCGAGCATTGCCACGCGATCTTCAAGGGTCATGGTTGACATGCTGTCTCCCCCCGGTGCTATTGGGATATGGTTCATCATTGAGCAGACCGCATAACACATTGCGCCAGAGCGCATTGCTATGCGGCACGCCCTACTTGTCACTCGTCACTCATCACTCGTCACTAGTATCACCCTTCGCCCTGCTCTAGCGCCCGGCTTACGGTGAACTGGAGCCATGCGCTGCGACTGATGCCGCGCCGCTTGGCGGCGGCGTCTACGAGCTTGAGCAGGGTCGGATCGAAGCGAATCATCACCGGAACCCGCTTGCTTCCAGGTGCTTCCGGCTCGCCCGCTTGGGTTGCGCTGGCAGTGGCGATGAAGGTTTCCGCCTTCGTCCGAAGGGATGTAGGGCGCAGCCCTACAGATTCCAGTCACACCCTTTTGAAATAACCAAGCGTAGGCTCAGAATAAACCATGCCGAAAGACTGAAGGCAGCGGCGGCAATGATGATCAATGGTGTAAAGCCCCAGTGCACTTGGAGCATCCCGCAGACAAGCGCACTCAGGGCCCATCCGGCTGCCCAGAGGACGCTCAACATGCTCATGGCTAGACCGCGCTGCAGAAAGGGGGTATGCCGCATAATGAGGGCATCATTCATGGGAAAACTGGCGGCGAGAAAGAGGCCGCGCAGAAAGACGCCTGCAATTGCCAAACTGAGCATTGGTGCGAGCATGCAGAGCAAGCCGATGATAGCAGCAAAACGCAGCAAGGCGGCCCCGCGCTGCATGCCAAGCGCTTTGCAGACGAATGGACCAAGCAGGGCGCCCAGGCCCATACCCAAGCAGCCCAGAGCAAAGACGATGCCCACCGCCGCATCAGGCAAGCCAAAGACATCACGAAAGAAGAGGTTCTGAAAAGGGATGATCGCGCCGCCGCCAATCCCTAGGAATAACCCTGAGCTAACCAAGCGCAGGATGGAGCGCAACGGAAGCGCTTGGCTTTTGGCATGTACGGTAGCCGCGAGTGCCTGTTCTGGCACCACTGTGAAGCGCCCGCGCAGCGGCAGCATGGCCAGCAGGCTCAAGCTGATTACACTGAGCAAAGCGAAGCGATAGGCCACTGTAGCCTGCGGGTCACTGCCGAGGAGCCTCGCAACCAGCAGCGGCAGCATGCCTCCTACGATGCTGCCTACAAGGCCAATCATTAGGGTGGCTGAAGCATTCAGCCCAAAGACATCGGCCCGCTCATCATCGTTGGTCACACTGGCTAACAGTGGCACGAGCGCCATCGTGGCGCTCAGAAAGGCCGCCCCGATGATGGATTGAGCTAAGATCAAGGCCCATAGACTGCGCGATAGCAGCATGAAGCCCCAGCCAAGACAGTAGATCACAAGTGCCCATACGGTTGCTTGGCGCGCATCAAAGCGATCAATCAACATACCCATTGGTATTCCAAAGAAGACTCCGGCCAAGCGGCTGACGGTGGACAATAAGCCTACTGTGTCGGCCCCATACCCTAGGCTTACGAGGTAGAAATTGAAGAGCAGATCCGCAATACTTATGGCTAAACCAAAGAGGATACTGTGGATAAGAATACGCCAAACTGGTGAGTTAATGCGTCGCAGATATATCTGAAAAGATAACAAAGTCATTGCTGGGATCTCCTTTTTGCAAACCACAACGAAGCCACCCAAATCCATTTGGATTTGGGCTTAAAGGCAGATCAAAAACCCCTCAAGCTGCGAGGGGGTTTGGTACTGCGTTGGTTTTGCGCAATGGAGGGGCTTGGGGGCTATGTCCCGTTCCCAAGCAAACCCGCAGACTTACGTCACAACGTAAGCCCGGTTCACCATAGTAGTGCGCTCATCACCACGAAGCAGATCAACACCCGCGCAGGGAGAGGCGATGATCCAATGTAGCAATCGTGGAGGCACCAGACGACTCTGGGTATCTTGGTCGAAGCATGAGAGCACGGAGCGTGAACTACGCAACCAGTTTCGCACTTTAGAGCAGATGAAGGATGGTGTGGCTACCGTGATCATAGCTCACATACTACACGAAGATACGTTCTCTGGCAATTGGCTCAGATGCCGCGCATGTCCCTGCCGGAGCGCCAAGCATTGCTGATAATGGGCATTATCAGCAATTGCGATTGAATTGTCCGCATTATCGTCATGCTGAGCGCAGCGAAGCATCTCTTTTCGACCGAAGAGAGACCCTTCCCCT
>RSAS01000043.1:0-1942 GCA_003934145.1 Candidatus Viridilinea halotolerans
CCCCGAACCCCCGCCGGACGGCCCACCAGAGGCTTACGTTCATGCGTATGGGGCCTCTGGCCCCATGCGCATGAACGTAGGGGGCCAGAGGCCCCTTAAACCCCGCCGGAAGGGGAGATTTTGCGGGGGCCATGCCCCCGAACCCCCGCCGGACGGCCCACCAGAGGCTTACGTTCATGCGTATGGGGCCTCTGGCCCCCGCAAAACCCCCATTCCGATGGGGTGGATGCGGAGGGGCCAAGCCCTCCGCACCTCTCGTCAAACGGTAAAGTACATTCCCTAGAGACGTTCGCGGGCGCGGTGGAGGCGCCACGTTCGCGTGAAGAGCGTCATGCCGAGCAGCAGGATGCCTACAAAGGGAACGCCAGTGCGTGTGTCGGGGAGCGGTGCGCCTGCCGCTGGTTCTGTGGCGACAGCAGGTGCCGCCGTAGCGCGTACGGTTGGCACTGCGGTTGGCGCATCACCCGCAGCCACCGCTGCATCCGTTGGGGCTGCGGGGGCGAATGTGGCGGTCGGTGACACGGCGGTGCTTGGCAGTGGTGTATCAGCAACTGGCACCCCCGTCACCAACTGGCCCACGGTTGGCTGTAGCGCACCAACTACCAGCACCGAGACGATGTTGGAGAAGAGCGCTTGAGCACGGCCTTCATAGAGCAACTGCCCTTGCGCTACCAAGAATGTTCCGGCGGCGACGTTGGGCCGGATGCGCGTGGCAACTGTCAACTCCACGCCCTCACCAGCGCCAAGCTGGTCAAGGCGATGCACCACCTCTTGGCCAGACAAGGTCGGGTCGGTGCCACGATCGGCTTGGGCATCAAGCAATTCAAGGTTATCGGGCATGACTACACGCAGTGTGAGGTTGCCCAGCGCATTGCCTTGGCTCACTTGCGAGTTTAGCTCATCATACGCAACGGGTAGGAAGAAGACCTTCTGACCACCCTGGAGCGTCATGTGAACATGAGCAGAACTGCCTTGCGTATTGCGTAGCACCAGCGTGAAATTGACCTGCTGGCCTGGATAAGCGCTACCCCAATCGCTAGACATGCGGAAGAAGAGGTCACCTTCGCTGGCCATACCCGCAATCACCGTTGGTGCGGCAGTTGTTGCTTCAGGGCTTGCTTCAGCCGTTGCGTCAGCCGCAACGGGCGCGCTGGTGGGTGCGACAACGATAACCTGTGGTGGCCGTGGAGCCGCCGTGGGGCGCACCACTGGGGGTGCGGCTGGCGCCGCCACAGGTGGTGGTGGCGGCGGTGGTGGCGGTGGCGGCTCGGTGGGTATAATGCCTGGATCGGGTGGCGGTGGCGGCGCTAACGGATAGTCCGTTGGCGGCGGCGAATCGTCACCGCCCGACGGTGGGGGAGCAGGCGCGGGCGGCGGCGACGAACCCCCTCCGCCATCCGCTGGTGGCGGCGGCGGTGGCGGCGGGACTGCCGTGGCAGGCGGTGCCGGGATGGCAGTTGCCCCGGAGGGCGGTGTTGCCGTTGGGGCACCGGGTTGTGGCGTGTTGGTTGCCACCGGGGGGATGCCCCCACTCGTAGGTGAGGGAGCCACGGGTACACCACTCACCCGCACGGAAGCGGACGCACTAGCGCCCTCAACCGAAGCAGTATTAGGAATAACCGTGCCACTGGCGACATTGGCGCGGACACGCACCTGAATGGTCACGACGGCCGGTTCGGCGGCAGTTATATCAAGCGTACAACGCACAGTCTGACCAGTGGTGCAACTTCCCGCCGACGTGGCAGCACTCAGGAATTCCAGATTGCCATCCAACACGTCTACCACCTCAAACCGCTGGGGGCCGCTCCGTGTGGTGACGACTTGGATGCTGTAGCTGAGCTGTTGGCCGGGTGCCACCTCGTTTGTCGATGCGTTTTTGGATACGGATAAGCCCTCGACCGTTGGAGTTACGGCGGTGGGAACAACAACTGTCACGGCGGTG
>RSAS01000043.1:2042-2415 GCA_003934145.1 Candidatus Viridilinea halotolerans
GGCACAACCGCCGTCACGTCCGTGGGCACAACCGCCGTCACGTCCGTGGGCACAACCGCCGTCACGTCCGTGGGCACAATGGCTGTTCCTTCGGTGGGGATGGTCGTTGGGCTAGGTATGGGGGTTGGAGTGCGCGTACGCGTCGGCCCTTGTTGAATCTCGGCTGAGTTGGTCGGGGTCGGCGAATTCGCAACAACGGGCGTACTCGTTGGCGGCACAATGGGCGTGTCAGTCGGTGGCGGCACGGGCGTGCCGGGCTGCTCTCCCGTACCAGGAGTCGGGGCGGGCGGCACGGGCGTATTCGCCGGATCTTGGGCAGGCGCAGGCACCGGCGCAGGGCCAGGATCAGATGCAGGTGCGGGCGCAGCCGGAG
>RSAS01000043.1:2515-3995 GCA_003934145.1 Candidatus Viridilinea halotolerans
GCGGCTCCTCGGCAGCCGGAGGCGGCTCCTCGGCAGCCGGAGGCGGCTCCTCGGCAGCCGGAGGCGGCTCCTCGGCGGGCGGATCACTCTCAGCGGCGGGCACCGGCGGAGCGAAGATCAAGCGTGATGTTTCGGCGTAGAGTGGGAAGGCGATCATGATCACGCTGAGCACAATGAGCGTGATCTCCCACGGTGTCCAGCGCGCCGGACCACGGCTGGGCGATGACGGGCGACCCCGTTTAGGAGACTGCATATCAACTCCTCCGGTCAGAGGTTAAGCCACTAGGGAATGAGACATCAGAAAAGCGGGGAGGGGTTCGGGGAGGGCTCCGACCTCCCCGAAAACCCGACCCACCATCCCTCACAGCGGGTGGGCCTCAGCGAGATCGGCAACAACAATCAGACGTTGCAGATCCCAATTTGTACAGGTAATAAGTGTCAATACTGAAGTAGGTGTGGGAGCCATAACCTCAACTTGGTGCGGCCAAACACTGATCAAGCTGCGCACATGATAAATGTAGCGCCACGCATCAGTCTCAACAATCACAGTATCACCGGGCTTGAGGCGGCCAAGATCACGGAAGACCGCTCCGCGCAGCCCGGCGTGGCCTGAGATGACACTATTGCCCACGCTACCGGGGAGCGCCGTACCGTGGTGGTAACCAGCGGCATACTCAGCCACCTGCCATTCACCATTGCTCAGAAAAACCTCATCAACGCGCATCGTCGCGGCGATGGCAGGAATATGGAGGCGTTGGGGACGCGGGTTGACCACCGCATTGGTATCGCGCAGGGGTTGAGGGGCTAAGAAGCCATCGCGCTGGGCACCAAGATTAGGGGCAGGAGTCAGCGCATCTTCGGGCCGCGTAAAAGGTAAGGCCGAACCCAACTGCTCGGCTTGGGGCATTGTCAGTGCAGGAAGTTGGATGGCCGGAGTGGGGTGTAGCTCACTGGAAGCGGCTTGCGCGTTTTGCCATGCATAGAGCCAATCGCGCCCGTAGCCATCGGCCAGCCAGTAGACGAAAGTGACTACGGCGGCCAACACAAGCAGGCGCTCGACCACCGAAAGGCTCTTATCCACCCAGGTACGCAAGAGGAAGCCACGCAGCGCCTCGGCCCGTTGCTGAGTTGTTGAGCGCAGACGGGTGGGGCGCAGTTGCCCACGCCGACTCGGCACATCACTCGTGAGCAACGCGCTTAAGAGGTCGTGTTCATCGCCCCCATCGAGCGGGCGTGGTTGTGGTGACGATCCGAGCATAGTTTCGGTTGGATGCAACTTGTGGGCAAGGAGAAGGCAAGACGCCAACAACGGTTGGCAAGGGTAGGTTTCATTATAAGGGTAGCATAGCGCAGATGCAACACACCGCGAATCTATCAACGCAGTTTTCGCATTAAATCTCTCTTCTTTGTGACGTGGTGGCGGCTACGCCCCATGCGCATGAACGTAAGGGGCCTGCGGCCCCTTAAACCCCGCCGGAAG
>RSAS01000052.1 GCA_003934145.1 Candidatus Viridilinea halotolerans
AAAAGCGACAGTTTATCCCCATTTGGTGAAACCCTTTGAGGGCTTGGCCCCCGCAAAATTCCCCTTTCCGGCGGGGTTTAAGGGGCCGCAGGCCCCTTACGTTCATGCGCTTGGGGGGAGGTGCGGAGGGCGAAGCCCTCCGCACCTCCCCCCAAGCGGAAAAGCTAACTACAATACCGTCGAATCAAATCGAACAACAACTGACGCTGCTGGTCGCGCTGCTCACGATCATTGCTGTACTTGAGTTTTGAGGCCAATACATCAAAGCAGAGCGCTACAAAAGCCGGGTTTTCGACAGAGGGACTAAGTTCCTGTTCGGTGGCAATCTTGGCAATCATCAGCGCGGCGCGCATGGTGGGTACTTGGCTGTAGGCGCCACTGGCGCGAAAGGCGTGTACGAGGTCTACCACGGCGAGCGCCATTGATGGGTGCGCCCCCGCCGCCGCCGTAATGATCGCCGCTTCAGTTTCACGATCATAGAAATTGAGATCAATCGTGATCAAACGATCACTTAAGGCATCCTGTGCGCCGTGTACGCCGGCATACTCTTGCGGATTACTCGTAAAGATAGCACGAAAATCAGAATGAACTTTAATGTACGATTCACTGCGCGTCATGGTGGGCAGCACAAGCATACGCTCTTCGAGTACCGTGAGCAGGACATTATTGGCTTCCGGGCGCGAGCGGGTAAACTCATCGTAGATCAGGGTATAGCCCTCGCGGCAGGCCGTCGTCAGGCGATTATCCACCCAGCGCTGCACGGCATCTTCTTCATACTTCACCACCGAATGGATGAAACGATCCACCACACGCCGGTAGCTGTAGCCCGTCTGCCCGCCAATCAGATCCGAAGCAGTAAATTCCTCATCACCCACGATGAGCATCACCGGGCGGCCCAATTGGGCCGCGACATGCATGGCCAGCGTCGTCTTACCGGTGCCAGCCGGGCCACGAAAATGGATCGGGAAGCCAACGCGCAGGTAAGAGAGGGCGCGATCACTAATGGAGCGCAGATCGCCGGTCGAGACAAAGCCGGCACTGGGGCGCACAGCTAAGGTTGCTTTCCCCGGAGGGGCGCTAGTTCGGGCGAAACTCGTCATGGGTTGCTCTCCGAGGGTTTGGGATGCTTTGCACTTCGCAGGGAGGATGCGCGGGAGCCATGTTCCCGCGCATCCCTTTCCACGCCTACTGGGGCAGGTCGGCCAGCGTTTGCGCCTGGGTGATCCAGGCTTCAACGTCGGCGTTGCGCCCAATATCGCCCAAGATCTGGCGCAGTTCGTTGGGGGTGCTCAGGGCAAGTTGGATAAAGGTGACGATACCGGCTTGGTTGAGGCGCTGCTGGCTCGCGGCGCCAATCCCCTGAATGACGGCGAGGTTGTCGCGGTAGGTGCGCCCCAGATGCCCGCCGGTGGCCTCGCCACCCGTTTGGCGTTCGCTGCCCGCTGCGGCATCGGGTTCACCCAGGGTGTGTGCCGCCACATCAAGCGACTGGAGCAGGGGGGTGATGCGTTGGCGCAGGCGATCGACCTGTCCGGCCAGCCACTGGTACTGGCGAGGGCTAGAGGGGAAGGGGATGGTGTCGAGATCATTGCTCAGCGCAACCAGGTTGCGCCGCACGCCGTCCACACTTTCGTTCAAGCGGGCGCGTTCAGCCTCCGAGCCGCCCATGTGGGTCGTGGCGACCGCATCAAGGAGGGTGTGGATGCTGCTGGCCAAGCCGTCAATGTAGATCTCGGCTTCGCCATTGGCTTCGCCCTCCAGAGCCTGCAAAATCGCCACGCGCGCCATCTGAGCGTAGGCGATGATGCCGCCTTGGTTGATGCGCAAAGTGGGGGGAGCAAGCTCAACTTTAGCTTCCACCGCGCTAGATGGGACGACAGGTGGTTCTGCTTTAGGCGCGGGGGCCGTCTTGACGGCAGGCGCGGGCTTGGGCGCGGGCGGGGCCGCCTTCACGGCGGGCGCAGGCTTCGGCGCGGGGGCCGCCTTGACGACAGGCGCGGGCTTGGGCGCGGGCGCCGCCATCGGCTCAGCACCCACCTCCAGCGGAATACGGTACTGGGCCAACTGCTCAGCTACTGCCGCTTGCAGCGCCTGATGTTCAAGGGCTAACTGCTGGCGCAACTCCTCGGCGCGGTGCTGGCGGACACTGGCCAACTGTTCCAGATGCTGCCCAACCGCTGCGTGGAGGGCGCTATACTCCTCGGCGCGTTGCATCTGATCCAGCTCCGCCGCCTCGCGACGGGCACTAGTGATCTGCGCAACCTGCTCAGCCACAGCGCCTCGCAATTGGGCGTAATCGATAACACGACGCTGCTGCTCCAGCTCGGCCACACTCTGGCGTGCCGCCGCCGTCAGATCCAGGTGCTGCGCAACCGTCGCACGCAGGCGGGCATAATCGGTAGCGCGGCGCTGCTGCTCCAGTTCAGCCACGCTCTGGCGTGCCGCCGCCGTCAGGGCAAGTCGCTGCGCCACAGCGGCGCGCAAAGAGGCATACTCCACCGTCCGCTGCTCGCGTTCCGCCTCAGCCAAAGCCAAACGGGCCTCGGTCGTCAATGCTAGGTGATGCGCTACAGTAGTGCGCAAATCCGCATAGGCATCGGCCCGCCGTTGCTGCTCCAACGCGGCGAGGCTAAGACGTGCCGCCGTCGCAAGCTCCAAATCCTGGGCGACCGCAGCCTGCAAGATGGCATAGGCTTCAGCGCGGCGCTGGCGCTCCAACGCGGCCACACTTTGGCGTGCCGCCGTCGTAAGTTCAAGGCGCTGTGCGACCATACTGCGCAGCGTTGTATAGCTCACCGTGCGACGCTGCTGTTCCAGTTCGGCCATGCTCAATCGAGCCGCCGTCGTCAACGCCAACTGCTGAGCTACCGTCGCACGCCGTTGGGCCGCATCTGCTGCGCGGCGCTCCTGCTCAGCCTGCGCCAATTGTTGTTGGGTCTGATCAAGCGCAGCAAGCCGAAGTGCGACCTCTTCTTGGCGCAACTCGGCCACCAACTGGCGTTCATCACGCTGCTCTGCCGCCGCCTGTTGACGCTCGCGCCGGTAGTCATGAAGCTGAGCGTGGGTAGCAGCCCGCAATTGGCGCAACTCCTGAGCACGTTCCTGATGGGCAGAACGGTTGCGCGTAGTGTGGTAATAGACGTTATGATTCACCCAAGGCTCCTTCGCTAACGCTGCGTCGCATCGTGATGCTCAAGGCGTCAGGTGAAGGGAGGATCACTCCCCTCACCTAGACAGACTCGCGTTGCTATAGTCCTTCAGAAAAAGAATCTGGAAGGGGAGGGGCTTGGGGAGGGCTTCGCCCATACGCATGAACGGAAGCCCCTAACGGGCCTTGCGGCGGGGGTTCGGGGGCTTGACCCCCGAAAAATTTCCTCTTCCAGCGGGGTTTTAGGGGCCGCAGGCCCCTAAAGTTCATGCGCACGGGAGGGCTTTGCCCTTCCCTAAAAACCCCACCCACCATCCCAGAGATTCCAAAAACAGTAACTGAAGAACTATAGGCCTAGGCCGGCGCAGCGGCAGCGGCGGTGAGACCGACAGCCTCGGCGTACTTGAGGTAGGTATCCACCCCAGCGATGACGATACGCGCCTCAATCGCGATCAACTCGATCCCGACCAGCGACACGCGGGCCCAGGCATCAATCACGATGCCCTTGTCCAGGATGCGATCCACCACCTCGGCAAGGCTGCTGGATGCATTCACTTTTTCAACGGCCATGTTGTCCCTCCTGTGTGCTAGTATGTGGCCCTAGTGGCCCATGCATCATTACACCGCAAACTGTAGCGTAGCGCCGTTAGCCCTACGCAAGCCTCGCGTTAGGTTGCCGTTAGGTTTTGTTAGCTTGGTGCGGCGGTGGCATGGCCACCGCCGCACCAAGGCATGTGGGTGGGGGGCATGGCCCCCACGCCCCCCGTCGGATGGGGCGATTCTTTGGGGGCCATGCCCCAATACGTTTCAAGTAAGACCTCACAGGTCTGCTCTTCTGCA
>RSAS01000053.1 GCA_003934145.1 Candidatus Viridilinea halotolerans
GATGCGGGGGAACTTGGTTCCCCCGCTAAGGAACCCATGCTCCGCCGCAAGGGGGATGCGGGGGAACTTGGTTCCCCCGCTAAGGAACCCATGCTCCGCCGCAAGGGGGTGCGGGGGAACATGGTTCCCCCGCAAGGAACCCATGCTCCGCCGCAAGGGGGATGCGGGGGAACATGGTTCCGCCGCAAGGAACCCATGCTCCGCCGCAAGGGGGTGCGGGGGAACATGGTTCCCCCGCCCAAAGACTCAAGGAGAAAAAGAACCAATGGAACTCGTCCTTTTCACTGCCATGGACGGCCTCGCCGCCCAGATCGAACAGTTCCGCGACGTCGCCGTCTTGGCCCCTTCGCAGCTTGAGCAGGTGAATCGTCTGCTGGAGGGCGCACACGTCCCGAATGCAATCTATCTCGACGACACCCGTGCGGCGCCGCTGCCCGAACTGTGGCGCACCGCGACGCTGGCGCGTCGCGTCGGAGCGCGTGTGCTGCTCAACTTTGTCGGCGCGGGCCGCAGTGCGCTCAACGATGCCCAGGGGGCCGGCCTGCCCGCGCTGAGCGAACGCGATCCCGCTGCCGTGGCCACCTGGATCGGCGAGCAGCTCGGCCTGCGCGGCGGCGATGGCCCCCGCCAGTGCGCCGTGATCGCCGTGGGCGCCGCCAAGGGTGGTATCGGCAAGACCTTCGCTACCTGTGTGCTGGCCGAGGGCCTGCGCCGCCGTGGGCTGCGCGTCCTCGTCTGGGATAGTGACATCTCTAATCCCGGCCTCGTCCCCGCCTTCCGCATCCCCAGCAGCGCTCCCTCCTACCTGCACCTGATCCAGCGTGGTCCGGCCCAGTGGACACCCAGCGGCATCCAGCCCTTCATCTTCCGCCCCGATCATACCCGTGGCACGGCAAACGGCTGGGGGCCAATCGATTTCCTCATCGGCTCCCACGCCGTCGCCCGCGTCGAGAACGATGTGCGTCTCCCCGATTGGCAGGGCTTCTACCAGGGCGCTATCGGCGTCGAAGGCTACGACATCATTATCATTGACACCCCGCCCGACTACCTGCGCCGCCCCTACGCTACCCATGTCATCCAGATGGGCGGCGCAGTCGTCCTGCCCACCCCGCCCGGTGCCCGCGAACGCATGGGCGTCGGCCACCTGCTTGACCACCTGCGTGACCACGTCCCCGACGCACTCGAACGCTGTGTGCTGCTCTTCATGGAACCGGAACGCGGCGTCGTCGCCACCGTCCCCGAGGTCACGGCCCTCTTTGCCCGTCGCTACAGCCAAGTCGGCAACCTCGGTACTCTCCCCCGCGCCCCGCGCCTCGCCAGCCTCGCCGACGAACACGACGGCTACATTTCCATGCTCGACCTCGGCCCCCACAGCCCCTTCGCCCGTGCCGTCCACCACGTCTGCGACAGCCTCTGCACCCGCCTCGGCCTCTCCCCGTGCCTCCCCCTCCCCCAGTCCAGTTTCTGGGAGCGCATGCAGGCGCGCTGGCGCGGCGAACGGGGGTTGGTGGCGGCTACCGCCTAGTAACCCACAATGTTCTCTTTTTGTTGCGCGGTGGCGGATTCGCCGCCACCGCGCAGCAAAATAAAGGCAATGGAGCAAAAGTAACGCTGTCTGGGAGCGCGGGCGTCCCGCCCGCGCTCCCAGGGTGATGCTCTCCCACAGCGTGACTTTTGCGCTATTGCAAATAAAGGTTAAGGAGCATACCCATGCAGCCATCCCCCCCCCGCCCCCTAGCGGTCATCGAAGACGGCGGCCTCGCCGCCCTCGTCACCGAGCCCAGCGCTCCGAGTGGCCGCAGCAATGACGCGACGATCCTTCAAGCGGTGCGCGAAGCCCTGCGCGACCAGATTGGTGCCGAGTTGCTCGATCCGGTAGCCCCCGCCACCACCCGCGATCCCGAAGTGCTACGGGTGCTGCGCGCCGAAATTGGCAGCCAAGTCGAACGGGGCTACGGCCCCCTGCACAACCTTCCCACCGATGAGCGTTCGCTGCTCAATCTCTTCCAAAACGCCCTCGGTTGGGGGCCTGCCCAGCCCTATCTGGACGACGAGCGCATCCAGGAACTGAAGATCATCGGCGAGCGCATCATGGTGCAAGAGGATGGCCACGATTTCACGTTGGTACCGGAACGTTTTGCCGATCCGCGTCAGGCGCTCGACCGCGCCCTTCTGCTCGCGGCGCGCCTCAATGTCCCCCTCGACCGTACCCGCCCCCAGGATACACTGCCGCTCTCCCACGGCACACGTATGCATGTCACCATTCCCCCTTGCACCCCCGAAGGCAGCGGCCTCATCTGCATCCGCCGCGGGCGGCGCTACGCCTGGGATCTCAACGATGTCCTGGGCCGTGGGGCATGCGACCAAGCCGTGGGCGACCTCCTGCGCCTCCTTGTGCGCGCCGGTTGCTCTTTCCTCATCGCGGGCGAAACCGGTTGCGGCAAGACCGCCCTGCTCGAAGCGATTGTTAATGCTTGGCCCGGCGAGCCCCATGTCGTCACCATTGAGGACAACACGCTCGAAATCAATGTCCGCCACGCCGCCTGGACCCGCGAACTCGTCCAGACCGCCGTGGAACCCGAAGCCTTCGGGCGGGCCGCCCGCGAGGTGTTGCGCCAAACGCCCACCGTCGTTGCTCCCGGCGAGACCCGCGCCGCCGAGGCGGGGGCGATTCTCGCTGTGGCGGTCAGTGGTCATGCCGTCGTCACCACCATTCATGCCCGCTCAGCCGCCCGTGCCATCAACCGTTTCGCCGATTGTGCCGCCATGCCGGGGGCTTACATCTACAGCGGACGGCGTGACAATGCCCTTGAAGATGCCTGCGACAACTTTCAGGTGGTCATTCATCTGGAGAAGGTCGCAGGGCGGCGCTACATTGACGAAATCATCCTCCTTGATGGCGTCACCGGCAGCGGCGAACGCCCACGCCCACGCTTCCTGCGTCTTGCGTGGGTCGAGTCGCAGGATGGCGCGTTGCGCTGGACCACCGCCGCGACAGCGCAGGGCAACCAGTTGCTTTGGAAAAACAACGAACACACCCCAGAGGGCTTAGTGCGCCGCTTGCGTCTTTTGGACATGCAGGCTGCCGTGCGTGCTGCTCCCTCCAGTCGGGCCGTGATCGAAGAGAGCATCAACCGCGCATCCACCGCCGTGCGTGTCGGTGATGCCGCCCAAGCGCTCGCCATCCTACGCCGCGCTTGGCACGAACGCCCCGATGCCCGCCTCGTCCTGATCGCCCAACGCGCCATCGAACTCAACCCGGCCCAAGCCGCCGAACTGACGACCGTGGCCCGCGAGTTGGCTGCCACCGCTCAAACCGCCCTCCGCGCCCGCGACTGGGCCGCCGCCCGCGCCGCCCACGAACAGGCTCGCAGCGACCTCGCTCTCCTCGCCGCCTACGCCCCCACTGGCGGCTGGGAAGCCTTAGCCCACGCGCTTGCCACCGGCGAAACCCTCGAGCGCCAAGCCGAGGGCGCCCTCAGCCAAGCCCGCCTCGCCCTCGCCCAAGGCCGCGCCCGCGACGCCGTTGAACTCCTCGCTCCCTGCCAACCCGAAAATCTCAATCCCGCCCTCGCCCGCCGCGCCCTCACCACCCGCCGCGACGCCCTCATCGCCCTCCGCGACGCCGGTGAAATCGGCAGCGACGCCCTCGCCCCCGTCGAGGCCGCCCTCAGCGCCTTGGACATGGCCGATAGCCAATAGCCGACTAGCCGACTAGCCGATAGCCGACAGCCGATAGCCGACTAGCCAACTAGCCGACTAGCCGATAGCCGATAGCCATCCCACTGGAACCGCGTTGCAACGCCAAGCATCCCAACATCTTCGCCCCCTCTCCCACAACGTGGGAGAGGGGGTAGGGGGGTGAGGGCCATCCATAGCCCACCAAGCACCTACCCGTAGCAACCGGAACAAGTTTTCTCCCCACCTCCCACCTCCCTCATCCCTCATCCCTCATCCCTCATCCCTCATCCCTCATCCCTCATCCCTC
>RSAS01000217.1 GCA_003934145.1 Candidatus Viridilinea halotolerans
AGGCGGTCGCACCGTCGGCTCCGGCGTTGTCACGAAGATTATTGAGTAGGAAGGGATGGTTTCGCCTTGCGGCGATCGACTTTACCGTTTGCGGGGAGGACGCGGAGGGCTACGCCTTCCGCGTCCTCCCCACTGGGATGGGGGTTTTGCGGGGGCCAAGCCCCCGCTCCCCCAGCGCGGCAAGCGGTAAAGCCGCTACAAACCAAAACCATCCTAAGGGTGCGCACGTGAGCCAAGCTCCCGCGCAGCCTCCCGCCCTCCGGCGGGGCGCAGCCCAGGGTGGGTGCGGGAACCAAGTTCCCGCGCAGCCTCCCGGCGGGGCCTGAGGCGTAGCCCCACAGATTTTGGTCACACCCAAAAGAAAATCCGTAACTCGGTTACGCACAATGTAGGAAAAAGAGCGATGACCGTGGCTAAAGACACGAAAGAACAACAGCCTAACGTAGCGGTTCGCACCTTTCGCGAAACACGCAGCGAATTGAAAAAGGTTATTTGGCCAACACGCGAAGAGACGATACGCCTAACGATTGTCGTGTTGGTTATCTCTGCACTTATTGGCTTGCTTCTCTTTGTTGGTGATACGATCTTCCTGTTTCTCTATACTGCTCTGGTTGATTTCGTCTCATAGCGTGTGTGACTAATCAACTACTGTGGGAGTTTGGTGTGTCTGAGGAAGAGCAGAACAATACAACCGCCCAAGATGCCGAAGATCGGCGCTGGTATGTCATTCATACCTACTCGGGGTACGAAAATAAGGTTAAGCAAAATCTGGAACATCGCATCGAGTCGATGGAGATGGATAACCAGATTTTTCGTGTGATCGTACCCACCGAGGAGGAGATTGAGATTAAAAATGGCCAGCGACGTACGGTCAATAAAAAGATCTATCCCGGCTATGTGCTCGTGCAAATGCATTTGAACGATGATTCTTGGTATGTCGTGCGCAATACGCCCGGTGTGACCAGCTTTGTCGGTCATGGCAACAAACCCACTCCGCTTGAGGATGATGAAGTCAAGACAATCCTTAAGCAGATGGAGGGCGAAGCGCCGAAGGTGCGCGTGAGTTACGAAAAGGGTCAAGCGGTCAAGATTATTGATGGTCCCTTCACCGATTTTGAAGGTGTGGTGGATGCCATTGATCACGAGCGTGGCCGCGTACGCGTCCTAGTCTCTTTCTTTGGGCGCGAAGCGCCCGTAGAACTCGACTTTCTCCAGGTGACACGCTTGGTTGACTAAGCGTGATCCTCGGTTTGTTGGCTATCTGAGGCCGCATTGGCGGCCTCACATTGTGAAGATTCTGGCTACCTCGCCCGGTGCCCCACTGGGGTACACACCGTTGGGGAGGGAGGGAGCGCTGCTCCCCATCAGAGGAGATTGACCGTGGCAAAGAAATTGGTCGCTATCGTCAAGTTGCAACTGCCTGCCGGGAAGGCGACCCCGGCCCCGCCCGTTGGCCCCGCGTTGGGTCAGTACGGCATCAACATCATGGGCTTCGTCAAGGAGTATAACGAGAAGTCGAGTCCGCAGGCGGGGAGTATCGTGCCCGTCGAAATCTCGATCTTCAGTGATCGCTCCTTTAGCGTGAAGTTGCTCACTCCGCCTGCCGCCGATCTGCTGCGCAAGGCTTCTGGCGCACCAAAAGGTTCCGGTACGCCCAATCGTACCGGCGTGGGCCAGATCACCAAGGCCCAGTTGCACCAGATTGCCCAGCAAAAGTTGCCTGATATGAATGCCCTTGATCTCGATGGCGCAGAAAAAAGCATCGCTGGCACGGCACGCAGTATGGGTATCAAGATTGTTGATTAATTGTCTATTCGTGGGAGGGCTGCGGCCCGCCTGAACCACCAGGAGAAGTTACTCATGGCGAAGCATGGTAAGAAATACCTCGCGGCAGCCGCGAAGGTTGAAAAGGATCGTCTCTATACACCCGAGGAGGCCATTGCGCTGCTCAAGGAGGCAAACTTCGTTAAATTCGATGCCACCGTTGAGTTGCATTTGCGCCTGGGTATCGATCCGCGCCACGCCGATCAGAATATTCGTACCACCGTCGCCCTGCCCCACGGCACTGGTAAGATGGTGCGCGTGTTGGTCTTCTGCCAAAATGATGCAGTGCAGGCCGCGTTGGATGCCGGGGCATCCTTCGCGGGCAACGATGAACTGATTGCGCGCGTTGATAAAGAGAATTTCTTCGATTTCGATGTCGCTATCGCTACCCCCGATATGATGGGTAAGGTCGGGCGCATCGGTCGTAAATTAGGGCCTCGTGGTTTGATGCCCAACCCAAAAAGTGGTACGATTGTGCCCGCCGACGACTTGCCCCGCACCATCCGTGAAGTGAAGGGTGGCCGTGTTGAGTTCCGTAACGATCGCACTGGCATCCTCCATGTTGCCATTGGTAAGCTCAGTTTTACTCCTGAGCAGATCATGGAGAACCTTGCGGCGTTGATGGATGCCGTTAAGTCCGCGAAGCCAAGTGGAGCCAAAGGTACCTACGTCCGTAGCGTCACGATGGCGAGTACGATGGGGCCGGGGGTGCCGGTCAATACCTCTTTGGCGCAAGCCGTGACAGCAGGCTAATTTAGCGCATAACTCGTATCAACATAATCCTACCCTAGACCGCTCGGTGGGCACCGCCCTTAATGGCCTTTCTGGCCGCCAGCCGAGGTAGACCAACACGGAGTAATGGTGCATTCCCACACCTTGCCTGAGGTCGCCATGTCTAGGACATGGCGACCTCTTTTGCTGTGGGGCAAGCCCCATGTATCAAGGTAAACCTTCCGGCGGGGGCGCGGGGGCCATGCCCCCGCAAATCCCCCCGCCGGCGGGGGCGCGGGGGCCATGCCCCAATACGTTTCAAATAAGACCTCACAGGTCTGCTCTTCTGCACTAGAACGCCATCAGCAAAGACCTGTGAGGTCTATGCTCTCCCTTATTTGAAAGGTATTGGGCCAAGCCCCCGAACCCCCGCCGGAAGGGGGGATTTTTCGGGGGCCATGCCCCCCATCCCCCGCCAGCAGGCTTAACGCAAAAAACTGCATACCAGCTCAGCAAACGCCGCAGGCTGCTCCAGATGGATCGCGTGGCCCGCCTGCGGCACAATCACATGGCGCGCATGGGGCAAGAGCGTGGCCATGCGTGCGTTGATGGCCATAAACTTTACGTCAAGTTGCCCGCTGAGCAGCAGGGTAGGCATCGTCAGCGCGGGCAAATGATCCCACAGGCTCGCTTGCTGACCAGTGCCCATGCCGCGCAGGCTATTGGCGTAGCCGTGGGGCGTGCCGCGCAGCCGCCGCGCCCGCAGTTCGGCGCGCGTGGCCGCGGGCAGCGCCGCTTGGCTGGCGAAGAGCGGAATAGCTGCCCAGTGGTCTACAAACCACACCAACCCTTGCTGCTCAATCTGCGCCGCGAGGGCATTGTCGCTGCTGATGCGCGCCGCACGCTCTTGCGCGGTGGCCAAGCCGGGCGAGGCGCTGGCAAGGATGAGCCGCGCCACGCGCTCAGGCGCCGCAGCAGCCAGATGCAGTGCCACGCGCCCGCCCATTGAGTAGCCCAAGAGGGCAACCCGCGCCAGCCCCAGGGCATCGAGCAGCGCCAGTAGATCGGTAACGCACCGCTCCATCGTGTAGCATGTTGGATCAGTAGGTGCTGGCGATTGCCCATGGCCGATCAGATCCGGGGCAACGAGCGTATGCTGGCCTTCCCAATAGGGCAACACAGGCCGCCATTCCGCGCTGCTGCCCGTAAAGCCGTGCAGCAAAAGAAGCGGCAGCCCGTGGTCGGGCGCGTCGGGCGTGGCTGATGAGTTGACACCAACGTAGAGCATGGCGATAATCCTGTTATAGTGTTTCAGATCCTGTTTTTGGGGCCTCCAAGATATGGCGGGAGGGGGTTTCGGGTAGGGCGAAGCCCTCCCCGATCCCCTCCCCCAACGGTGTTTAAGGGCGGACAGAAAACGTGTGCGCCCCCTTCTGGAATCGCATTGCAAC
>RSAS01000953.1 GCA_003934145.1 Candidatus Viridilinea halotolerans
CGGGGGCATGGCCCCCGAAGAACACCCCTTCCGGCGGGGGCGCGGGGGCATGGCCCCCGAAGAACACCCCTTCCGGCGGGGGCGCGGGGGCATGGCCCCCGAAGAACACCCCTTCCAACGGGGGCGCGGGGGCATGGCCCCCGAAGAATACCCCTTCCGGCGGGGGCGCGGGGGCATGGCCCCCGAAGAACACCCCTTCCGACGGGGGCGCGGGGGCATGGCCCCCGAAGAACACCACGCCCCCAGGGGCGCGGGGGCATGGCCCCCGAAGAACACCACACCCCCAGGGGCGCTGGAAGCGCCTGCAACCGCCTGTGGTATAATTAGAGCAGCAAGATCAATCCAAAATCTGATAGATGCGGCGCGTGGGCAGGGCGTGTGATCAGGCTCACAACCGCGAGAAATGACAGGAGCAGGGTTATGCCAGTCGGTATAGGTGAAGCTACCGAAATGATCGGCCCCTTTGCCCCGGCGCTGGTCTGCTGGGCGAGCCTGATCGTCACCGTACTCGGGTTGTGTCTGACGTTTTTCTGGACGAACATCACGGCTTTTGCGCGCAATACCCGCAAGGGACGCCTGCCAACGGCTGGATCAGTGGTTAAGCGCTCGAACCGGTAGGTTGGGCGTTAGGAGCAGTGCGAGGAGGGTTCGAGGACGGGGTGTACCCCTTTTCTTTGCGATCCTCCTCGCTATATATTGGTAAGAGACGTGCCCATGGCAACTGAGACTGTCCAATCCGAGCCGTCGTCGAAGAATGGTCTGCCTACGACCAGCTCTAGTCCCGTACCGCCGTTTCCTTTTACTGCGATTGTCGGTCAGGCTGAATTGAAGTTGGCGCTGCTACTCTGTGTCGTCAATCCCTCCCTCGGTGGAGTGATGGTGATGGGCCACCGTGGCACTGCGAAGTCTACCGCTGTACGTGCGTTAGCCGATATGCTGCCGCCGATTAAGGCGGTGCAGGGCTGCCCCTATTCCTGCGCACCTGAACGCACGGCGGGCATCTGCGACCACTGCCCCTCGGCGACAAGTGGCGAAAGCAAGGCGGCGAAGCGTAGCGTTGCGGTGACCATTCCGGTGCCGGTGGTTGACCTGCCGCTGGGCGCAACGGAAGATCGCGTCTGTGGTACGCTCGACATTGAGCGCGCCTTGACCCAGGGTGTGCAAGCGTTCGCCCCGGGCCTACTGGCACGCGCCAACCGTGGCTTCCTCTACATTGATGAAGTCAATCTGCTTGAGGATCACTTGGTTGACGTGCTGCTTGATGTGGCGGCCAGTGGCACCAATGTCGTCGAACGCGAGGGAATCAGCGTGCGCCACCCGGCGCGCTTCGTCCTCGTTGGCTCCGGTAACCCCGAAGAGGGCGATCTGCGTCCGCAGTTGCTCGACCGCTTTGGTCTGCATGCACGCATCACCACCATCATTGATGTGGCAGAGCGTGTCGAGATTGTCAAGCGCCGACGCGCCTATGATGCCGATCCCATCGGTTTTATGGCCGCCTATGACAAAGAGACGGCCAAACTGCAACGCAAGATCAAGAGCGCCCAGAAGCGGCTACCCGAGGTGGTTCTCTCCGATCAGGTGCTCTACAAGATCGCTGAGCTTTGTGTCAAGTTGGAGATTGATGGCCACCGTGGCGAATTGACGCTCAGCCGTGCCGCGACGTCGCTCGCCGCGTTTGAGGGCCACAACGAGGTAAGCCTAGAGGATGTGCGCCGGATTACGATTCTCGCCCTGCGCCATCGTCTGCGCAAAGATCCCCTTGAAACGCAGGACGATGCGGTGCGGATCGAACGGGCGGTTGAAGAGGTGTTGGTGTAGGGGGAAGGGTGTGCGAGGGAACCGGGTTCCCTCGCGCACCCTTCCCCAATTGATGTTTGGAAGGAAACGTTGTCTGTGAGCAAAGCAGCCGTTGCCGCCGCCGCCGCCCGCGCCAAAGCTCAAGTCTTGCCCTTCTCGGCGCTGGTTGGTCTTGATGCCGCCCGCCAAGCCCTCTTGTTGCTGGCAGTAGACCCTGAGTTGGGTGGGGTCGTGATTGCCGCCGGGGTGGGGACGGGGAAGAGTACGCTGGTACGCTCTTTTGCCCGTCTGCTCGATGAGCAGATCTTTGTCGAGTTGCCGATCGGGGTCACCGAAGATCGGCTCTTGGGCGGGCTGGATCTCGAAGCAACGCTCAATCGGGGCGAGCGCGTTCACCGCAGTGGGGTGATGGCGCGATCTCACGGTGGTCTGCTCTATGCCGATGGAGTCAACCTGCTCGATGATAGCACGGTGAACCACCTGCTTTCGGCGGTGGATAGTGGCGTCGTTCGCATGGAGCGTGAAGGTTTGAGTATCGTTGAACCGGCAGATTTTGCCCTGATTGCGACCTACGATCCGGCTGAGGGGCCGCCGCGCCGCCACCTGATGGATCGGGTGGGGCTGATTGTGGCCCCGCTGGCGCAGGCGCCCGCCCCGGCGCGCGCTGAGGTGGTGCGCCGTAATCTGGATCGTGACCGCGAAGAGCAGCGTGACCGCAATAGTCCGCGGCGGCGCAAATCTGCCGCAGATTCGCTGGCTGTCGGAGCGCACTTGGAGGCGATTGCCGCCTTTGATGACGAGGACGCCCTGCTTAAGGCGATGATCTTCGCCGCCCGCGAAATGCTGCCCGAGGTGACGATTACCGATGCGAAGGTTATTCAGATCATTCAGGCGGCGCTGGCGTTAGGCGTCGAGGGCCAACGCGCCGACATTTTTGCTACACGGGCCGCGTTAGCCTCGGCGGCGCTGGCTGGGCGCGATGAGGTGGCCGATGAGGATATGGAGCGGGCAGTGCGCTTTGTGCTGCTGCCCCGTGCCACGCGCGCCCCGCAGATGGAAGAGCCTCCGCCGCCGCCCGATGAGCCGCCACCGCCCGACGAGCCGCCGCCGCCCGATGAGCAAGAGCAGCAACAGGACGACCAGGACGACGATGAGGAGAAGCCACCGCCGCCGCCCGAAGAACTGACGGTGGAGGATCTGATCCTCTCGGCACTCGACTCCGAAGTGCCGCCCGATGTGCTCGAGACGCCCTTTACCGTGCGCCGCAGCGGACGCAGTGGCTCGCGTGGGGCGACGTCGGGCTTGCGGGGACGTCACATTCGCTCGATTCCGGGCATGCCCGCCCAAGGGCGGCTCGATGTTGTGGCGACGCTGCGCGCCGCTGCGCCATGGCAGCCGATGCGCCGCGCTGAAGCCGAAAAGTTGCCGCGTGTCCATCAGAGCCACAACCGCCATATTCGGCTCAAGGCCGACGATCTGCATATCAAAAAATATCGCAGTAAGGCCGGGACGCTCTTCTGCTTCTTGGTCGATGCCAGTGGCTCGATGGCGCTGCACCGCATGCGTCAGGCCAAAGGCGCAGTCAATGCACTGCTCCAGCAAGCCTATGTCCACCGCGATCAAGTGGCCCTCCTCGCCTTCCGGGGCGAACAGGCCGAGATGCTGCTGCCCCCCTCGCAGAGCGTTGAGTTGGCCAAGCGCGCTCTGGATGTGCTGCCGACGGGTGGTGGCACTCCCCTCGCCGCCGCGCTGCTCACCGCCTACCAGGTAGCAGAACAGGCCCGTTCGCGGGGTGTCCATCGCACCACCCTGGTGATCATCACCGACGGACGCCCCAACGTCCCGCTGCGTCCCGACCCAGAGCACGACAAGCAGACGCGCCTTGACACCGCCCGCCAAGAGGTGCAGACGCTCAGCGCACGCCTGCGCGCCGCTGGCATCGGTGCCGTGGTGATCGACACCCAACGCAGCTTTGTCAGTCGTGGCGAAGCACAGCAGTTGGCGGGTTGGCTTGGCGGGCGCTACGTCTACTTGCCGCAAGGCCGTGGCGAGCAGATCGCCCAAGCGGTGATTGATGCGAGTAGCGAGTAAAGAACAGAGAACAGAGAACAGAGAACAGAGAACAGAGAACAGGGGGCACGGCAATGCCGTGCCTCTGCCGTTGGTGCTTGGGGAGGGGTTC
>RSAS01000371.1 GCA_003934145.1 Candidatus Viridilinea halotolerans
CTTCCCGCTTCCCGCTTCCCGCTTCCCGCTTCCCGCTTCCCGCTTCCCGCTTCCCGCTTCCCTGCCCCTGCTCGTTGCCGCCCGAACACTAGCTACTAAACCTCACGGGAGACGCTCAATGACCCGTTCTCGAAATAGTGGCAGCCGTGGTGCCTATGTCTGCTCTTTCTGTGGTCGTGGCCAGGATGAAGTGCAACGCCTGATCGCTGGCCCAGGTACGGTCTTTATTTGCGATGAGTGTGTGGCGCTTTGTAGCGCGATCATCGCCGAAGAGACAGAGCAGCAGATGGCCGCGCCGCGCCGCAATGTACCGCCGGGTCCTGCACGCCTTCCGACGCCGCGTAAACTGCGCGAAAAGCTTGATCAGTATGTGGTTGGCCAGGATCGGGCGAAGGTCGTCCTTGCGGTGGCAGTCTATAACCACTACAAGCGCATCCGTGCCGGCTCGAAGATTGAAGATGTTGAGATTAGTAAGAGCAATATCCTCTTGCTTGGCCCCACGGGCAGTGGGAAGACATTGCTCGCCCAGACCTTGGCCCGCGTTTTGGATGTCCCCTTCGCGATAGCCGATGCAACTGCCTTAACCGAGGCGGGCTATGTGGGCGAGGATGTCGAGAATATTTTGCTGCGCCTCATCCAAGCCGCTGATGGCGATGTCGAGCGCGCCCAGATGGGGATCATCTATATCGATGAGATTGATAAGATCGCCCGCAAGTCCGATAATCCCTCGATCACACGCGATGTTTCGGGGGAGGGGGTGCAGCAGGCGCTGCTCAAGATCCTTGAGGGTGGCTTGGCCCATGTGCCGCCCCTGCCCGGGCGTAAACATCCCCAGCAGGAATACATTTCGTTTGATACCACCAACGTCCTCTTTGTCTGTGGTGGTGCGTTTGAGGGCATCGAAGAGGTGGTGAGCAAACGTCTGCGCGGCAAGAATGTTATGGGCTTTGGTGGCGCGAAACCAGGCACTACCAGCGAAGAGCATGCTGCATTGATCGCCCAGATTGCTCCTGATGATCTGATGCGCTATGGGTTTATCCCGGAGTTTATTGGTCGCCTACCCGTCGTTGTGGGCTTGGAGCCGCTGACCAGCCAGGCGATGTACCGTATTCTCACTGAGCCACGCAATGCGGTGCTGAAGCAGTATCAGAAGCTGCTCGCCCTCGATCACTGTGAGCTTGAGTTTACCCACGATGGCATTGAGGCGATTGTCGAACGGGCCATGCAGGCCAAGACGGGTGCCCGTGCGCTGCGCAGCATCGTCGAAGAGGTGCTGCTTGATGTTATGTACGAGGTACCTACCCAGGAGCATATCGGGCGCTGTATCGTCAATGCGGAGGTAGTTACTGGCCGTGGCCATCCTATTCTCATGCCGCGCACCGAACGCTCTGATTATCGTCGTCGGTTGGATGAAGCGGTTTGATCAGTCGCTAGACTTGGGGGAGGATGCGAGGGAACCAGGTTCCCTCGCGCACCCTTTTTATACATTGCGAAGAAATCTATGCCACCCATCCGCCACATAGCCGATCGTAGCCAAGATGAGAGCCAGCCGCCCCGGCGGATTCTGGTGGCTGATGACGACCCTTCGATTGCGACGCTCATCCAACTGACGTTGAACGATCCGCGCTATGAGGTAGTCGCGGCGGCGCACGGCTTGGAAGCGCTGACTCTCTTTGGTAAACAGTCGTTTGATATGGTCATCCTTGATGTGATGATGCCCTATGTGGATGGCTTTGATGCCTGTCAGCGCATCCGCGAGCAGAGTGATGTGCCGATTGTGATTCTGACCAGTCGCGATGGTACGGATGATGTGGTGCATGGCTTTGAACTGGGGGCCGATGATTATATTACCAAGCCCTTCCGCACGGCTGAATTGCTGGCGCGCGTGGAGTCGATTCTGCGCCGCGTCGAAGGCTATACCTCGCGGCGCGCCCCGCCCGTGGTGCGCGTTGGCCCCATCGAGATTGACGAGCCGCGCCACCGTGTGACGGTGCGCGGCCAAGAGGTCAATCTCACGCCGATGGAGTTTGAATTGCTCTACTTTCTCGCCGCCAACGCGAGCCAAGTCTTCGACCGCGAGACGCTCTTTCGCGAAGTCTGGGGCTATGAGTATGTGGGCGAGACCAACTTGGTTGATGTGTGTGTACGCCGCCTACGCGAAAAGATTGAGGAGACGCCTTCGCGTCCTCGTCTGATTGTGACGATTCGCGGCGTTGGCTACAAACTGTCCGAAGGATAAGCCCCCATGAGCGACATGCTCTACGTCTCGCAACACCCGCTGGTGCTGCATAAATTGGCGCTGCTGCGCAGCGATCTCACCGAGCCGAAGAAGTTCCGCGAGTTGGTACGCGAGTTGTCGCAATTGCTCTTCTATGAAGCGACCCAGGATCTCGCTTTGGCGCCGCTCACCGTGCAAACGCCGCTCGCGCCATGTGCGGGTTACGAGGTATCTGAACAGGTGGGTATCGTTCCGATCCTGCGCGCCGGCTTGGGCATGGCCGAAGCGGTGATTGATATTCTGCCGACGGTGCATGTCTGGCACTTAGGGCTTTACCGTGACCACGAGACGCTCCAGCCGGTGACCTACTACAACAAGTTACCCAGTGAGCCTGATACGGACATCTCGCTGATTCTCGATCCCATGCTGGCCACCGGCGGTTCGGCGGTGGCGGCGGTGGACATCCTCAAGGCGTGGGGGGTGCGGCGCATCAAATTCGTGGGCCTGCTCGCCGCCCCCGAGGGGGTCGCGGCACTGAGCTATGCCCACCCCGACGTGCCCATTCATCTTGCTGCGGTAGATAGCCACCTCAACGAACGAGGCTACATCGTGCCGGGGCTGGGCGATGCGGGGGATCGTCAATTTGGAACGGGGTAGGCAGTAGGCAGTAGGCAGTAGGCAGTAGGCAGTAAGCAGTAGGCAGTAAGCAGTAGGCAGTAGGCAGTAGGGAGCAGGGGGCAGGGGGCAGGAAGTAGGAAGCAGGGAGCAGGGAGCAGGGAGCAGGAAGCAGGGAGCAGGAAATAGGGCAATATCCAGTATCCAGTACCCTTCCCTAATGGCTGCGCCATATGATCATCCTCGCGCTCACCATCACGTTCGTGGTGGCTTTTATGATTACGGCGCTGCTCACGCCACCGTTGATGCGTTTGAGCGAACGTGAAGGCTGGGTGGCGCAGCCGGGGCCGCGCCATGTCCATCAACGGCCCACACCGACGGTGGGCGGGGTGGCGATAATTGCTGGCTTTGCGGCGGCGCTACTGCTCAGTTTTGGGCTGGAGGCGTTGCATCCCCAGTTGGATCGGTCGCCCTTTGAGGCGCTGCGCTTAGGCCTGTTGCTGGCCGGGGCGAGTATGGTAGCCGGCGTGAGCCTGCTCGACGATCTGCACGATTTGCCAGCGCTGCCGCGCCTCCTCGTGCATATTCTGGCCGCGTTGGTGGCGATTGGCCCCTACGTGTGGCAACAGAGCCTTGACCCGGAGGCGTGGGGGATTGTGCTCACCGCCTTCAATTTTCCTTTTGTCGAACAGATCCATTTGCACAACCTTAGCCCGTGGCTGGCGATAGGGGCCACCATCTTCTGGATCGTCGGCATGCAGAACATGGTCAACTGGGCCGACGGGCTTGATGGTTTAGCCGGGGGGATCACGCTGATCGCGGCGCTCGTTTTGGCGCTGCACACGCTTACGCTTGATCCACCGCAGCACACGATAGCCTTCCTCCCTTTGGCCTTGGCGGGGGCTTGTGCCGGTTTTTTGCTCTTCAATTTTTATCCGGCGCGCACCTTCATGGGCGACGTAGGCGCGATGACTATTGGCTATATCTTGGGCGTGAGTGCGATCATTGGCGGGGCGAAGTTGGCGACGGCGCTGCTGGTGCTGGGGTTGCCGCTGATTGATATGGCGTGGCTAATTGCCACTCGTACGCTACGCGGCGGCTCGGCGGCGCGCGCCGGACGTGATCACCTGCACCAC
>RSAS01000219.1 GCA_003934145.1 Candidatus Viridilinea halotolerans
TGTTCTGTCCGCCCTTAAACCCACAACGTGGGAGAGGGGGCAGGGGGTGAGGGCCATCCGTGGCATCCCAAGAGTGTAAAGCGAAAATTCGTTTTCTAAAACGATCCCCTAGCCGCAAATGACAACAAACAACACACCACTTCTAAGTCCCGCTTTCCTGCGCCAACTGGATCGCCTGAGCCTGCTGACGCGACGGGCCATGGTAGGGGCATTGCAGGGCGAGCGGCGCAGTCCGCGGCGTGGGGCTTCGGTGGAGTTTGCCGACTTTCGCCCCTACACCCCCGGTGATGATATTCGCCAGATTGACTGGAACCTCTACGCCCGCCTCGAGCGCGTCTTCCTCAAGCTCTTCGTGGCCGAAGAAGAGCTGAGCATCCACCTGCTGCTCGATACCAGTGGTTCGATGGAATGGGGCGAGCCCAACAAATTTCACTATGCCAAACAGGTGGCGGCGGCTTTTGGCTATATCGCCCTCGCCAATCTGGATCGCGTGGGGGTGAGTAGTTGCATCAGCGATGGCAGCGCGGCGCAACTTACAAGTGTGCGCGGCAAACGCGGCGCAATTCCGCTCTTTCACTTTTTGCAGAACATGACCGCTCGTGGCAGTGGCGATCTCGCCAAGATCTGTCGGCGCTATAGCCAGACCGCCCGCACCCCTGGCCCGTTGTTGCTCTGCTCCGATCTCTTCGATGCAGGCTGGCGCGAGGCGCTCACTGCCTTGGCTTCGCGCAACTTCGAGGTGACGGTGATGCACATCCTCGCCCCCCAAGAACGCAATCCAGCTATCGAAGGCGACTTCCGCCTGATTGATCTTGAGGGTGGCCCCAGCGTTGAGATCAGCGCCGACCTTGATCTTCTGCGCCGCTACGCCCAGACGCTCGCCACATGGCAGTCGGAGATCGAACGCTTCTGCCACGGGCGCGGGATGAGCTACATCCAAGTCGATACCGCCATGCCGATTGAGGAATTTGTGTTGGGGCGCATGCGTAGCCAAAATGTGCTAAAATAGAATGTAAGCGCCGTTGGCGCTGGGGGGGATGTAATTTTGGGGGGCCATGCCCCAGTTCCTCTTTTTTTGTTGCGCGTGGGCGGCGAAGCCGCCCACGCGCAACGAAAAATCATGAAAGGTGGGCGTATGACAGCGTCTCTGCTGACAAAACCTGCTCAAGCTATCCATTACCCTGACAGCGATGGCAAACCTATGGCCGAGAATACCCTGCAATTCCGCTGGATCGTCACGATTCAGGGCGGTTTTGACGCGCTCTACCGCGATGATCCCAACGTCTTTGTGGCGGGCGACCTGCTCTGGTATCCGGTTGAGGGTCACCCTGAAATTCGCCAAGCCCCTGATGCGCTGATCGTCTTTGGGCGCCCCAAGGGCTACCGGGGCTCCTACATCCAACACCGCGAAGGGGGTATCGCGCCCCAGGTGGTCTTTGAGGTACTCTCGCCGGGCAATACCATTGGCGAGATGACGCGCAAACTTCTCTTCTACCAGCGTTATGGTGTGGAAGAATACTACCTCTATGATCCTGACCATGGGCGCTTAGAGGGCTGGATCGCGCAAGAGGGGCAGTTTGAGGAAATTGCCCAGATGCAAGGCTGGGTCAGCCCGCGCACTAGCGTCCAGTTTGCCCTTGACGGCACCGAACTGCTGCTCACACGGCCCGACGGCCAGCGCTTCAAGAGCTACTTGGAGCTTGATCAGGAGCGGATGGATGCAGAGGCGGCGCGTGCGGATGCAGAGGCGGCGCGTGCGGATGCAGAGGCGGCGCGTGTCGCCGCCGAATCGCGGGTAGCCTACCTAGTCGAGCGCCTGCGGGCGGCGGGGATCGATCCGGATGGGTAAAGAGAAGAGTCTAGGAGGTAGGAAATAGGCAATAGCATAATAAGGAACGCTGTGGCTCTTGTCATGCTGAGCGCAGCGAAGCATCTCTTCTGGTTACGACGAGAGACCCTTCGCTCCGCCTGCGGCTCCGCTCCTGAGAAACAAACGCCTCCGTCATGCTGAGCGCAGCGAAGCATCTCTTCTGGTTACGACGAGAGACCCTTCGCTTCGCCTTCGGCTCCGCTCAGGGTGGCAGAACTTTTGTTTCTCACCGGCCACTGGCCCGCGGGCCATTTGGTACTCAGGGTGACAGCGTTCCTTTTGCGCTATTGCGCAATAAGACATGGTTTCAGACTGCTTTACAGTTTAGAGCCATGCACCGCGTCCTGATGCGCTCAGGCTGACACATGAAACCTTGTCTAAGGCACACCTATGTCTCTGCTCAGCCCCTTGGCCCTGCTCGGTGCCGCGCTTGTCGGCCCGCTGATTGTGGCCATGTATCTGCTCAAATTGCGTCGTGAGGATCGCCCGGTCGGCTCGACCTTCCTCTGGCGTCAGATGGTGCGCGACGTAGAGGCGAATGCCCCTTGGCAGAAGCTGCGCCGCAATCTGTTGCTCCTGCTCCAGTTGCTGCTCATGCTCCTGCTCGTCTTCGCTCTTGCCCGCCCCTTCTTTGCGACCCAAGGGATTAGTGGCAGCAATTTGATTATTATTCTTGATCGTTCAGCGAGTATGGCGGCGGTGGATGTGTTGCCCAATCGCTTAGCAGCGGCGCAAGATCAGGCGCTGCGTCTGATTGACCAGATGCCCGATGGCGGACGGGCGACAATTATTGCCGCCGGTGGGCCGTTGGAGGTTCCCGCAGCGGCCAGTTCCGACCGCCGTGAACTGCGGCGGGCGGTTGAAGCCATTCAGTTGCACAATGGGGGGAGTGCCGACCTCTCCCAAGCCCTCAATCTCGCCTCGGCCCTGGCTGCCCGCGAAGCCGACAGCGAGGTGGCCATTATCTCCGATGGAAATATCACCCTGCCCGAAGATCTGCGTGTGCCTGCACGAGTTAGCTATTTTCCCATCGGCAGTAGTGGCGAAAATCTGGCCATTAGTGCCATGGCGTTGCTGCCCGGTCTGCGCGAGCAGACGCTCTTTGTGCAGGTGCGTAATTATGGTACGCAGGCGGCAGAGCGGCGGATCGATATTTTTCTGGATGATTCGAGCTTCAACGCTTATAATCTGGTCATTGATCCAGGGGGCGAAGAGAGTTTGACGTTTCCGGTACCCAGCACAGCACAGGTGGTCGAGGCGCGCCTCGCGGGGAGCGACGTACTGCCCGCCGATGACCGCGCCTTCGCGGTGAGCACGATGGGGAGTAGCACGACGGTACGGCTGATGAGCGATGGCAACCGCTTCCTAGAGGTGGGTTTGGCGTTGCTGAGTGGCTTGGAGGTGCAGCAAGTGCCTGCCAGCACGACCGTCTTCACCGCGCCGGTGGCCCAAGTCCCCGTCACGATTCTTGATGGCGTGGTACCCGACCCGCTGCCGCCTGGCAATCTCTTCTTCATCGGGCCACCGCGTTCAACCAGCTACTTCTCGGTGACGGGCGAAATCGAGTTCCCCAGCGTGCGCCCCGTCGGTGGCGAAGAGCATCTGCTGCGCAATGTAAGCCTCAGCGAAGCGAGTGTGCTTAAGGCGGCGCGTCTCGTTCCCGCAAGCTGGGCGCGCCCGTTGGTGGAGAGCGACAGCACGCCGCTGCTCATCGCCGGCGAGCGCGAAGGGCGGCGTATCGTGGTGCTGGCCTTCAATCTTCACAACTCCGATCTGCCCTTGCTGCCCGCCTTTCCGCTACTGCTCGCCAACCTGATGGAATACCTCGCCCCCGGCATCGGCGGCGAAGCGAGCCAACTCGTTCCCGGCCAAGTCCTCGCGCTCCAAGTAGACGCACAGGTCAGCGAGATACGCATCACCCGTCCCGATGGCCAAGTGGTGAGTAGCCGCAACGAGGCCGTGCAGATCCAGGATAACCAAGCTCTCTACGCCGACACTACTGCGCTTGGGGTCTATACCATTGAGCAATTCAACGCCGACACCCTGCTCAGCCGCAGACTCTTTGCTGTCAATCTTTTTGCCCCCAGCGCTTCATACGTTCTACCCCAACCGGATCTACGCATTGCGCAGATCAGTGGTGCGCAGAGCACCATCGGCCAAGAGCGCGACGCCCGCCAAGAACTTTGGCGCTGGATCGCCCTGCTCGCCCTCGTTGTCCTCGTCATCGAATGGCTCGTCTACCAGCGTCCGCTGCTAGGCAAGCTGCGTGCGGGAGCAGAGATTCCACACCCCCCCTCAAGGTAAGCCTTCCGGCGGGGGCGCGGGGGCGTGGCCCCCGTAAACACCCCCGTCGGGCGGGGGCGCGGGGGCGTGGCCCCCGTAAAGCTCCCCTTCGGCGGGGGCGCGGGGGCGTGGCCCCCGCAAATTCATCCAGTATTCACGCACAGAAAACACCATGGAAGACAAACGCGAAGCGATCCGCCTCACCAACATGGCCGCCAGCGCAGGCTGAGCGGCCAAACTGGGGCCGGCGGCTCTCACCAACCTATTGGCTGCTTTGCATCTGCCGACTAATCCCAACCTCTTAGTGGGGCTGGCCGTCAGCGATGATGCGGCTGTCTACCAACTGGATGCACAGACTGCGCTCGTCCAGACGGTAGATTTTTTTCCACCGATTGTAGATGATCCCTACACGTTCGGAGCTATCGCTGCGGCCAATGCGCTCAGCGACATCTACGCGATGGGCGGGCGGCCTATTCTTGCGCTGGCGGTGGCGGGTTTTCCTGAGGATTTTGCGACGGCAACCATGGCGGCGATTCTGCAAGGCGGGGCCGATAAGGTGGCCGAAGCGGGTGCCGTCGTGGCGGGGGGCCACACGGTGGTTGACCGCGAACCAAAATATGGCCTCTGCGTCACCGGCCTGGTTGCACCACAACGCATTACTGCGAAGGCCGGGGCGCAAGTGGGCGACCAATTGCTGTTGACGAAGGCGCTGGGCACTGGTCTGATTACGACCGCGCTCAAACGCGGACAGTGTAGGGAGGAAGATATTGTGGCGGCAGTGGCAAGCATGTTGCATCTAAATCGGCGTGCCGCCGAACTCGCGGCGGAGGTTGATGCACATGCCGCGACCGACATCACCGGCTTTGGACTGTTGGGCCACGCCGCCGAAATGGCGCGCCATAGCGGCGTCGGTTTGCAGATCTACGCCGAAGCACTCCCGCTCCTACCGGGTGCCTTAGCCTATGCTCAGCGCAACATCTTTCCGGGCGGGCTGCAACGCAATCGCCAGCACCTCGAAGCCAGTGGCTATGTGCAGTACGCCTCCGATGTAGACGAAGCCTACCGGCTGCTGCTCCACGACCCGCAGACCTCTGGCGGGCTCCTGTTTGCCCTCCCGCCCCCTGCGGCCACCCGCTTCCAAGCAGCCTGTGTGGCTAGTGGCGAGCTATGCGCCCTGATTGGGCACGTAGTGGTGGGAAGTGGCATAATGGTATATGGGAAGATCTAAGCCCCCCCGCTAACCCCGTCCGCCGGAGGTTCGAGCTTGCCCTGAGCCTAGTCGAAGGGACTTGACCCCGAAAAATTCTCCTTTCCAGCGGAGTTTAAGGGGCCGCAGGCCCCTAATGTTCATGCGCATGGGGCGATGCCCCATGCGCATGAACGCGAGCCTCTGGCGGGCCTGCCGGCGGGGGTTCGGGGGCATGGCCCCCGAAAAATGTCCCCTTTCCGGCGGGGTTTTAGGGGCCGCAGGCCCCTAATGTTCATGCGCATGGGGCGATGCCCCCAAGCAACAAGAAAGGAAAACCAATGGGAAACTTCGCCCTTTTCAATGACGTCAAGCGTGTCGCCCGTGGGTCACGGTTGGAAGATGAGAGCATTAAGACCGTCTTTGGTGATGTGAAACTCGACCTGACGCAAGCGCCTTTGGCGACAGGCGATCACGATTTGCATCTCTTGACGCTCTTTGGTGACATCAAGATTCGCATCCCAGAACATGTTGGTTTGTCGATTAATGCCCGCATGCTCTTCTCCGACTTCGAGGTGGAGACGCGTTCAAGCGGTGTTGATGAAAAACCCGGTAGCTCGTGGCAGAGTGAGCATTTTGACCTAGCGAGCGTGCGTGTTCACTTGAGCCTTGAGGGGCTGTTTGGTGATATTGAGGTGGTGCGCGTGCCAACAGACCGCGTGCCCAACCCCAGTGCAGACACCCCCGGCTACGAGGGCGCGACGCAGCGTCTGCCCCAGGAGTAGGGCCATCCCTATAATACCAATTACCATTGAGCATGCCGCATGCCCAATGACAATCTAGCGCACTGAGATGCCATGCTCGGCTATCAGCTATCGGCTATTGGCTATCGGATTTGGTATAAGCCCCAAATCTCACTTCATGTGCTGCGTAAGGGCGGCAAGGCCGCTCCTACGCAACAAAAAAATCTGTGGGTGGCGAGAGCGCCCCCACAGATTCACCGGAGAAGAACATGACCTCTAGCGGCAGCATCCCACCTCGCCTCCAGACGATCATTGAGGATTTTCAGGCTAGCGACCGCCAAGAGAAACTCGAACTTATGATCGAGTATGCCGATCGTCTGCCGCCACTGCCCGCGCACTTGCAAGGGCATAACGGAATGGAGCAGGTACACGAGTGTATGAGTCCGGTCTTTCTCCAAGCAGAGCTTGTAGCGCAAGCGGTCATCTTCCACATCGATGTCCCACGCGAGGCACCGACGATTCGCGGCTACGCAGCATTGCTAAGCGAAGGCTTGCAGGGGGCTACGCCCGATGAGGTGCTCGCCGTGCCGAGCGACTTCTTCCAAGCCATGGGACTGCATCAGGTCTTAAGTCCGCAGCGACTCAACGGCATCACTGCGCTCCTAGCCTACATGAAGCGCCAAGCCTACCAGTTGGCGCAAACTGCACCACGTTAGGATGGGGGTTCGGGGGCATACGCATTAACTTACGCCTCTGGCGGGCCTTGCGGCGGGGGTTTGGGCTTGCCCTGAGCCTAGTCGAAGGGGCTTGGCCCCCGAAAAATTTCCCCTTCCGGCGGGGTTTAAGGGGCCGCAGACCCCTTACGTTCATGCGCATGGGGTGCGGGGGCATGGCCCCCGAAAACCCCCTACCCCTCAATCTGCAAAATATAGCCCTTACCACGCACATTGAGTAGGTAGCGCGGGGCGCCAGGGTCGGGTTCGATCTTTTGGCGCAGATGGTGAATGTGAGGCTTAATCAGTTCGCCCGCTTCCATGTCGTTGGCTTCGTAGCCTTGGGCACAGCGGACAAGTTGGGTATAGGAGAGCATCTGGCCGACGTGTTCAGCGAGGCAGAGCAGCAGGCGGAACTCGGTAGGGGTGAGGTTGAGCGAACGGCTACCGAGGACAGCGGTTTGGTGCCATGTGTCGAGTTGGAGCTGACCAATCTGAATTTGGCGTTCATTGATCGCCTGTGGCGCATTGGGGGCTGGCGCTGAGGAGGCGGGCAGTGAAGGCATGAGGGGCAGCGCGGCATCTTCATCGGGCGGCGTAGTGCCGGTGAGCTCTTGGGCTGCGGCGCCAATCGCATTCAGCAGCGCACTTTGGCGTTGACGCCGCTGGCGGTCGTTCAAGCCAGCGGTAACCCGATCCAGAATTTGAGCCGGTTCGCTGGTTTTCAACATATAATCGAAGATACCGTAGTGAATGCCTTCAATCGCGGTCTCGAGCGAACCGTGACCAGTGAGTACAATCACCACGGCATCAATCAAACGTTGCCGCATAGCCTCAACGACCTGAAGGCCATTGATGCCAGGCATTTGTAGGTCAACCAGCATGAGATCAAAGCGTTGGCGATCAAATATGGCCACAGCCTCTTCACCGCTCGCGGCCACGGTCACGGCATGGCCAGCGCGGCTCAAGAGCGCCGAGAGGGTCAGGCGAATGTTTTGCTCGTCGTCAACAACGAGAATTTGGGCGGGCTGGGTCATGCGTTTGCGCTCCGTGCCAAAAAGCACTATAGTTTGGGCGGTGAGCGTTGTCTGGTAATTATACTTTGTTGCGCTTATGTGTGTCAATGGACTATGCGGGGGCCAAGCCCCCTACGCAGTGACTTTAGGGGCCGCAGGCCCCTAAAGTCACTGCGTAGGGGGGAATTTTTCGGTGGCCAAGCCCCTTCGACTAGGCTCAGGGCAAGCCCGCCCCCCCCGCCGGCAGGCCCGCCAGAGGCTTACGTTCATGCGTATGGGCGGGCTTTGCCTCCCCCAAGCCCCCGTCGGGGGCGGTTGCGCTGCCCCTGACGGCGCGGGGATTTGGGCGGGAACCGGGTTCCCGCCCAAATCCCCGCCGAGCAAAAGAGACTGCGATGAGTGAACTTGAGCAACTCCATAGCCACATCCGCGATCTGGAGGAGCGCCTGCTCGTGGCGGAAGCTCACGCGGCGAAGTTGGTTGCTGAGGCCGAACAGCAGCGCATGCGCTCGCTTGAATTAGGCGCCCGGCTGAGTGCGATCCTCTCCATCTCGGCGGCACTGCTGATCAGCCGCGACGTGGATGCGATTGTACAACTGGTGGTGCAAGAGGCGATGGATCTCTTTCCGGGAACGAACGCGGTTCAACTCTTCTTGCTTGATCATGAGGGTGATCGGCTGAGCCTGCGGGCGGCGGCGGCGAACGGCGAATGTCGCTGTGGGCATGTTTTGGCTGAATTGGCGGTGTTGTCGCCACGGGCGATGCTGCTTACTGGCCCCCAGCTTGAGACAGCGCTGCAGTGTCGTAATGCGGCTGAGTTAGGCCTTACTTGCGCGGCGCAGGAATTTTGCCCCCCATCCAACGCCCTGCTCGGCCCGCTGCGTGTGGAGAGTACGCGCATGGGCGCGATTGTCCTCTATGGTGGGCCGCAGGCTACGCTCTACCATCCGCGTGATCTTCCCTTTGTCCAAGCGCTGGCCGATTTGACGGCTGTGGCAATTGATGAGGTGTTGCAGCGGGTGCGTGCGACGACATTGCAGCGCGATCTGGCGCTTACCCAGTCGTTGCATGCCGAGGCCCAGGCGCGTCTCAATACGGCTCAAGCGCAACTGCTGCAGAGTGCTAAACTGGCCGCTGTGGGCGAACTTTCGGCCTCGGTAGCCCACGAAATTAACAACCCGCTCTACGCGGCGCGCAACAGCCTCTACCTCGTCGAGCAGGACATCGCCGCTGATGATCCCCAACATGCCTTTCTCGCTATTGCCCAACAAGAACTTGGCCGTATTGCGCGCATTATTACGCGCATGCGCGACTTTTATCGCCCCACCAAGGCCGAATTGGCCGCTACCAGCGTCAATACCTTGTTGCGCGAAACCCTTGAGTTGGTGCAAACCCACCTGCGTCACGGCCACATTCATGCCATCGCTAACCTTGATCCCGATGTGCCCTTTACGGTGGCCCATGCGGATCAGTTACGCCAAGTCTTTCTCAATATTATTCTTAATGCCTGTGATGCCATGCCTCACGGCGGCGACCTACAAGTGACCACCCAACTCCTCCAGACCCGCCCGGATGCTCCGGCCACCATTGGCATCTACATCGCCGACACGGGCATTGGTGTCCCGCCAGAACACCTGCCCCACCTCTTCGAGCCCTTCTACACCAGCAAAGCCCAAGGCACCGGCCTGGGCCTTGCGATTAGCGCCCACATCGTCACGCAGCACAGTGGGCGCATCACCGTCGAGAGCGAACAGGGGCAGGGGGCTACCTTCACGATTCTGTTGCCGGTGAATGGGGATTAAGAGGGCGCACGGGGACATGGTTCCCCCACAAAACCTAGTAGAAAAGGGGGCTTGTCGTAGGCAAGCCCCCTTATTTATTAGCGCAAACAGAAGTTGTTGCTTCACCACTTCTAGTTGTGTTGTCGCCCCATCACAGCGGGCGCGGTGGCTGTTAGGATAGAGTGAGCGTAGCTCTGAACAAGTTTTGATCACTCCGTGCCAACCCGCCGGAGGAGTATATACCATGCCAGCCTGGCAAATCTACATTGTTGACGATGACCCTGCCGCCGCGATGATTACGCAGCGCGGCTTGCAGACGCTGCTGGGCGAACGCTTCAGCGTCATGGTCGCTTCATCGCCGAATGCAGCATGGCTCGCTTGCGCAACCGGTAATGTTGATCTGCTGATTGTGGATCCCAATCCTCACGGCAATGCTGCAGCTTCGTTGGTGCGCGCAGTGCGCACGTTTCGCCCCGCTATTCCGGTGCTGGTCTTGACCGCCTATGATTCACCCGGACTGCGCATGAAGATGCGTGAATTTAGTGTGGCGCGCTATGTAGCGAAGCCAATTGATCTGCGCGAATTGGCGCCGATTGTGCATGCGATTTTGCATGCGGAACGTCCGCTGGTGGCTACCGTAGGGCCGTCGTTGACGGCGCTTAGCGTGAGTGGCTCTTCGGGGAAGTAGCTTGACGCCTACTCATGCCACCCGTATAATCGCCCCATCTGAACCCCGCCGAGTTATGGTCAGCGGGGTTTCAGCGTGTCATCAGCCACCTGTCAGCCAAAGCTGCTACAATCAGGGTTGGATTAGCCGTTTGGTGTGAACAGCAGTACTGCTTTTAGTTTGAGGAGAGAACGCATGGCCAGACGCATCATTGTTGCCGTTGTCTTGATCGCCATCTTGGTCTCTGTGTCCGCTTGGCCCCAGCCTAGCGCCGCGCAGAATCAGGTTGCCGACACCTTCCCGCCCTATCAGGCGCGCTACTTCAATGAAACCGGTCACTCGGCGGTCAACTGGTTCTTGGAGAGCTGGAAAAACACGCCCAATGCCCTCTTCGTGTTGGGTTTCCCCATCTCGGAGCCGTTTATTGAGGAGAGTTTCACCAATCCGGGCCAATTTTACCGTGTGCAGTACTTCGAGCGCGCTGTGCTTGAGGAGCATCCGGTCAATTTTGGGCGTGATAGCAATCGCTTCTATATTCAGGGGCGCTTGATGGGCCGTGAGTTGGCCAAGGGCCGCGAGAGTGAGGCTCCCTTCCAGGCCGTCGGCAACCCCAACGATGGCACTTGGTTCGGCGAGACGGGCCATACGCTGCGCAACAATCCGGCCCCCTTCCGCGACTTCTGGCAGAACAATGGCGGTTTGGCCGTCTTTGGTTTCCCGCTCAGCGAGCAGTTCCAAGAGGTCAATCAGGCTGATGGTCAGACCTACTGGGTGCAGTATTTCGAGCGCCAGCGCCTTGAGTGGCATCCCAATCAGGCGAACCCCAACTACCGCATCCTGTTGGGTCTGCTTGGCAATGAGTACAGCAGCCGCAACCACGCGAACAACGCGGCCTTCAACCGCCGCGGTGCCGCTGATGCGCTGCCCCGCCCCTTCATTTATGGCTTCAACGCCCACCTCTACGGGCAGGGTACAGCCTGGCAGGATCGCAATCGTGCGCTGACCCTCGCCAACAACGCCGGCATGCCCTGGATTCGCCAGCAGGTGCGTTGGATGGACCTGCACGACCAATCGCGCCAGATCTTCTGGGCTGAATTGGACGACATTGTGGCCGATGCTAGTCGTCAGAATGTGAAACTGCTGCTGAGCATTGTGACGGCACCGCCGTGGGCGGGTGGCCCTGGTATGCCGCGCCGCGAGAATTTCCGCGACTTTGCCGACTTTATGGGCCAAATGGCGGCGCGCTACCGTGGCCGCGTCCATGCCTATCAGATCTGGAATGAGCAGAACCGCGCCTGTGAAAATGGTGGCGACTGCGCACGGGACGGTGGCGTCGGTGGCCGCGTGGCCAGCGCCGATTACTATGTTGATATGCTTGAGGTGGCCTACAACGCGATCAAGAGCAACGATCCCTACGCGATTGTGGTGAGTGGCGCACCGGCTAGCACCGACACCAACCGCGTGGATATTGCGATCAGTGACTTGGAATACGTCCGCCAAATGGCGAGCAATCCCAAGTTCCGCCGCAGCGTTGATGCGATTGGCTTGCACCCCGGTGGCCACTACAACCCGCCCGATACCAAGTGGCCCGAACGCCCCGGCCCTGGCCCCAACTGGCGCACCAGCAGCGAGTTCTACTTCCGCCGCATCGAAGATACCCGTGCGGTGCTGGTAGCCAATGGCATGGCCGACCGCCAGATTTGGGTCACCGAGTATGGTTGGGCCACTGCCAACAATACGCCCGGCTATGAGTATGGCAACAGCATCTCGCCCGAACTGCAAGCCCAGTGGCTGACCCGCTCGCTTGAGATTGGACGCAACGATTGGGCACCTTGGGTGGGCGCGATGTTCGTTTGGAACCTGAATTTCGCCATTCCCTGGCGCTACCATGGCAACGAGATGCACGAGCAGGCGGCCTTCGGCGTACTTAACGGTGACTGGAGCCCGCGTCCGTCCTACTTCGCGTTGCAGAATTTCCCGAAGCGGTAAAACGTTTGAGCATTGGAGCGGTAGAACGGTAGAACGGTAGAACGGTAGAACGGTAGAACGGTAGAAACAACCCCCTCTTTCGCTATGGCGAAAGAGGGGGTTGGGCTGTATCGCAATAACGCTACTCCTCGGCTCCTCCATTCCTCTGTTCTCCTGCTCTTCTGTTCTCCTGCTCCTCTGCTCCTCTGTTCTCCTGCTCTTCTGTTCTTCTGTTCTCCTGCTCCTCTGTTCTTCCGAAAGGAGTTTTTTATGCGCTTAAACCAAATCCTCCTTGCCCTCATCCTCGCCAGCCTCTTGGCGGCGTGTGGAGGGGCTGACACCCCGGCGGCTCAGCCGCCAGCCGTAGATGCCACAATTGCGCCGAGTACGGATGAACAGCCCACTACGGTGCCGAGGATGCCGACGGCTGATGCTAGCACGCCCGCCATGTCGCCTACAGTTGCGCCGCTCGATCCCGATTATCTGCTCTTTGGCGTGGTGGTACACCTTTACTACACCGATCGCGAGCGGGTGATGCAACTAACGCAGAACGCCGGCTTCGATTGGGCGCGTCAGCAAATCTACTGGCGCGACATCGAAGATCCGGTCAATGGCGTCTGGGCCTGGGACGAGGTAGACGCCCTCGTTGACGCGGCCAATGCCTATAACGTGCGCCTGCTGGTGAATGTGGTGCGTTCGCCCACGCCCTACAGCGCCACCAACGGTTTGCCCGATAATCCTGAAGATTTTGCTAACTTCATGGAGGTCTTGGCCGAACGTTACAAAGGGCGCATCCACGCCTACGAGATCTGGAATGAGCCCAATCTGGCCCACGAGACGGGCGGGACGATTACAACCGCCGATGTGGGGCGTTATGTCGAAATGCTCAAGCTCGCCTACCCGCGTATCAAGGCAATTGACCCCGACGCCCTCGTCTTGGCGGCGGCTTCGTCGTCGAGTGGTATTACCAACCCCTCCGTCGCGCTCTCCGACGAGGAGTTCTACCGGGCGATGTACACCTACAATGGTGGCGAGGTGCGCAACTACTTCGACATCCAAGCGGTGCATCCGGGTGGCGCGGCCAACCCGCCCGACACCCTCTGGCCCGATAACCCCAGTTTTATCATTGGTTGCGAGCCTGCGCCCGACCTCTGCTGGAACGACCATCCGACCCACTACTTTCGCCATGTCGAGAATGTGCGGCGCTGGATGGAGGAGCAGGGCATGGGCGACAAAGAGATTTGGATCACCGAGTTTGGTTGGGCAACGCCGAACTCCTCACCTGGCTACGAGTTCGGCAACTTCGTCTCGCTCGAACAGCAGGCCGAATACATCACTGCTGCGGTGCGTCGTGCGCATGAACAGTACCCTTTCATTGGCAACCTGTTTCTTTGGAACATGAACTTCGCCGTCACCATGGTCGAAGCGGGGCGCGATCCCAACCACGAACAGGCATCCTTCGGCATCCTCAACGGCGACTGGAGCCCACGGCCATCCTATTTGGCGCTGCAAAGCCTGATTGCCGAGTTGAAGCAGGAGCAGGGGCGGTAAGGGTGGGGCAATGCTTTGCGCATAAGGCGGGTTTTTTAGGGAGGCCCGTTGGCTTCGACAAGCTCAGCCAACGGGCCGCTGGCTTGGTGGCTGAGCTTTTGGAGTGACGGCTTTAGCCGGCTAAAGCCGTCACTCCGGCGCAGCCCACCGACTTTTCAGAAAGCCTCTCAGGAACGTAGCGAAGGGTTTCTCGTGGGACTACAAGAGATGCTTCGCTGCGCTCAGCATGACAAAGACCACTACGTTACTTTTGCGCTATTGCCAAGAAACCTATCGCGTAGCACTGATATGCCTTGCCTCCCACGTTACCCCGGCCAAGCGCTCCCCCGCCGCTTGCAGCGTCGTAAGGCGCTTGGCGAAGCAGAAGCGCGCCAGCAGTGGCGCACTGCGCGGGTCGGCGTAGAAGGCCGAAGGCGGAATGGCCGCCACCCCCACTTCGCTGGTGAGCCAGCGGCAGAAGGCAGCATCACTACTAAAGCCCGTCCGACTCACGTCGGCCATAATGAAGTAACTGCCTTCAGTGGGCAGGGTGGGCAGGTGGGCCGCTTCTAGGATATTGCGCAGCAGATTGTAACGCTCCGCATACTCTGCGCGTAACGCGGCATAGTAACCACTGCTCAGCGCCCCTTCAAGCGCCGTCGCCGCCGCTGCTTGCAGGGGGGTTGCTGTTGCAAAAGTGATCCACTGGTGCGCCGCCCGTAGCGCATCGTTCAACGCGGCGCAGCCTACGGTATACCCAATCTTCCATCCCGTTACGCTGAAGGTCTTGCCAATACTGTTGATCGTCAAGGTGCGCGACCACATCCCCGGCAAGGTGGCAATCGGAATATGCACCGCGCCTTCAAAGGTGAGTTGGTCGTAGACCTCATCGGCGATCACGAGAACGTTGTGCTCAATGCAGAGCGCGGCAATCAACTCCAGTTCAGCCCGCGTAAAAACCTTGCCCGTCGGGTTGTGAGGCGTATTGAGGAGCAAAAGCCGCGTACGCGGCGTAAACGCCGCCCGTAGCTCGTCTGCATCAAACCACCACGCCCGCCCTGAAGCCCCCAGCGCATCCGGCTGCGCCGCGCCGTTCTCGGCCCCATGCCCTCGATCCTCTGATCTCTCTCCACACGGCGGATGCAGCCGCACAAAACGCGCCACGCCCCCGGCCATGGTCACGTCGGGCACATAGGCATCATAGAAGGGCTCAAAAATGATCGCCTCATCGCCCGGATCGAGGAGCGCCTGAATGGCCGCAAAGAGCGCCTCAGTCGCCCCGCTGGTGATCGTTACCTCGCGTGCCGCGTCCAGTTCACGCCAGCCATGCGCCGCCCATGTGGTGGCCAACGCCTCACGCAGTTGGGGCAAACCCTGGTAGGGAGCGTACTGGTTCAGATCGGCAGTAATTGCTGCCGCCGCCGCCTCTTTGATCCAGGCCGGGCCAGCAAAATCGGGGAAGCCTAGGCCCAAATTGACCGCCCCACACTGGAGGGCCAAGGCGCTGATTTCAGCAAAGATCGAGGTTCCAAAACGGCTGACACGTTCAGCGGCGCGGAGGGTCGTCATTGGTCTTTCTTTCTCGCTCAGGGATGGTTTCGCCTTACGGCGAACGGCTTTGCGGTTTGGTGAGAGGTGCGGAGGGCGTAGCCCTCCGCACCTCTCACTGGGTTGGGAGTTTTGCGGGGGCCGAGCCCCCGCGCCCCCTCCGGACGGCGGCTGCGCCGTCAAATGAGGGCGTGGGGGCTTGGCCCCCGCGAAATTACCACCCCCCCACCGCTTCATGGAAGATCAAGCCATCAATCAGCCACTCAACAGGCGCACGATCATCCGTGAAGGGGGCAAAACGCGCTTCGGCGGCGGTGAAGGGGCGCACTGGGCCGAAACGCCCTTCGTTGAGCGACCAGTACATCACCAACTGGAGGGCACGGTAGCGCGGTTCGGCCTCCGCGAAGGTGGCCATCGCCACACTGTTGTTGCTGAAGTTCGCCACTCCGTCGCCCACGGATTGGTTGACCCCAATCAAAATCGCATTCGAGAAGCGCGTGTCGATGATGTAGACTTCGGGAAAGACGGCGAGCATGGTCGAGGCCAACGCATTCACGAGGCGGTCGTCGCCACTGGCCGGACGGCCCGCATTGACCACCGCGACGCCCCGGGGGCTGAGCCGTTCGCGCACCTGCTGAAAGAATTCTACCGTTGTCAGATGGAAGGGGATGTAGGGCTGGTGGTAGGCATCCATGCCGATGACATCATAGACCCCCTGACTGGTCGCCAGCCAGTAGCGCGCATCTTGGGCGTAGGTGGTGTAGTGAGGAAAGGCGGGATTGCGGTCTTCTAGATCGAAATATTGCCGCCCTTGGGCAATAATTTCCGGATCGATCTCCACCGCGTCAATGCGCGTTTGCGGGCCATAGATCGCCAAGAACTGCTTGGGAATGCTCCCCGCCGCCGAACCCAGCATGGCCATGCTGCGCACCTCGGCGGGATGCAGCGCGGGGTAAACGTAGGGTGCCACGGCGAAATAGTCCCAGGGGCCGCCATCGGTGAGCAGATCGAGCGGATCGCCCGTCGTGCGGAACTTGAGCCGGTAGATCGAGTGGAGGGCTTGGCCCTCGTTGAGGATCAAGACGCGGCGCTGATCCACCGTCCCACTGCTGTAGCGCACCTCTTGATCGGCCACTTGGATGTAGTTATAGCGCGATTCGGCTTCCGCCACAAGGGTACAGCCACGACAATCGGCACTCTTGACGCCGCTCTGCAATGTTGCATTGAGCAGAAAGAGCCCTCCGACGGCTAAGAGCAAGAGGCCTACGCGCCAATCGCGTAGGCCCATCAGCGCCAAACCGATCAGAAAAGCGGCAAAGAGGAAGAGGGTCGCACTCGTTCCCAACAGAGGAATGAAGACCAAGACGGTCAAAAAAGTACCCACAATCGAACCCACGGTCGAGAGGGCCGAAATGGTACCGGCGGTGCGTCCGGCGGCCTCGATGCCAGCGGTGGCGCGGCGCAACTGGATGCGAATAGCAAAAGGGCTGACCATGGCCATCATGGTGACGGGCAGGGCAAAGAGCAGCACCACCACCGCGAGGGCGCCCAAGAAGCTGCCAGCCGCGACATGGCGCAGGGCCAATTGTGCCCAGAGCAGGACAGGGCGGGCTACCAGCGGAATCACGGCGCACCAGAGGCCGGCCCAGGCAATGATCCAGAAGAGCAAGCGCTCATCGGGCCGTCGGTCGGCCAAGCGCCCGCCCAGCCAATAGCCAAGCGCCAGATAGGCGAGCGTTGCGCCAATCACCACCGCCCAAATCGGCTGCGACGTACCAAAAAAGGGGGCTAACAGGCGGGGCATCACCATCTCGATGCCGAGGGTGCCAATGCCAGCCAAAAAGACCACGAGCAGCAGGAAGCGTTCGTTCCAAGGGGAAGAAGAGAGCATAGAGTATCGATATGTTCCTCTTTTTTTGTTGCGCATTGACGGCAAAGCTGCCAATACGCAACAAAAAAAACCGCACAAACTTTGGTCAAATCGCCCGCATAATGAGATTTTGGATCATCTGAAGGAGGAACATCGCCACCAGCGGCGAGAGATCTAACATGCCGAGGGGAGGCAAGACACTGCGAATCGGGGCGAGGATGGGCTCGGTAATTTCACGCAAAACCTGGGTAACACGCATGTTACCCATCGGATCGATCCAAGAGGCAAGGACGCGCCCGAGGATGGCAAAGAAGAAGGCGTTGAAGAGCAGGTTGATGAAGGTGAGGAAGAAGCCTGACATGGGAGGAGTCCTTTCAGGAACAGAAGAACAGAAGAACAGAAGAACAGAAGAACAGAAGTCACCCTGTAACCGAGAGAATCGTATCTTTTACCGCGAAGAGCGCGAAGCACGCGAAGCACGCGAAGATCGGACAGATATACCCTTGCAGTTGCCCTCACTTCGCGCTCTTCGCGCTCTTCGTTTGCTTCGCGGTAAAGCCAAGCTCTGTATGGCAGCACAAAATTCCATGGTTACTCATTGCAGGATGCGTTCTGCTCCACTGCGAAGAAGCCTTAATGCTCGCTGATTTTATTGATATTTTGTGGAAATGGGGCAAACCCCTCCAAAATTCTTTCTGGTACTATGCCTGATCAAGCCGCACCGCGACCGCAGCGGCGTGGGCAAAGAGCCCTTCGGCTTCAGCGAGGCGTTGGGCGGCGGGGCCGATGCGGGCGAGGGCGCTGCTGTTGAGGCCAACGAGGGAGATGACCTTGCGGAAGTCGTCTACGTTGACGGGTGAGGCGTAGCGGGCGGTGCCCTCGGTGGGCATAATGTGTGACGGGCCGGCGCAATAATCGCCCAATACCTCAAACGATTGTTCGCCAAGAAAGATGCCGCCCGCGTTACGCACCTTGCCCACGTAGGGCCAGGGGTCGCTCAGCAGCAGACAGAGATGTTCAGGTGCATAGTCATTCGCCAGATCGAAGGCGACATCAAGATCGGGGACAACCACGATCCCGCCACGGGTGCTTACCGCTTCGCTGGCGGCTTGGGCATTGGGGTGCGGAAGCGCCTCCAGTTGGCGACCCACCTCGGCTTGCACGGCGCGAGCCAGTTCGAGCGAAGGGGTGAGCAGGATCGCGCTGGCTTCGACATGTTCGGCCTGGGCCAAGAGATCGGCGGCGGCGAAGCGCGGTTCGGCGTTGGCATCGGCAATCACGAGCGTCTCGGTGGGGCCGGGCAGGCTCTCGATGTCCACGGCACCATAGACGAGCCGTTTGGCCTGAATGACGAAGCGATTGCCGGGGCCGGCGATCTTGTCCACGCGGGGAATAGTTGCGGTGCCATAGGCCATGGCCGCGATCGCCTGGGCGCCACCGACACTAAAGACACGATCGACACCCGCGATCTGGGCAGCAGCCAAGATGACTGGGGCGGGTAGCCCGGTGGCGCGCTGGGGCGGCGAGCAGACAACGAGCTCGGTGACCCCGGCGACGCGGGCGGGCACCGCCGCGTGAATGAGCGACGAAGGGAGGGGCGCGGCCCCGCCAGGCACATAGAGGCCAACTCGTTCGAGTGGCACGACCAACTGGCCGCGTGCCCCTTCGACGCTGAAATCGACCCAAGAGTTGCGCGCCTGGCGTTCGTGAAAGCGGCGCAATTCGTGCGTGGCCAGTTCAAGGGCGACGAGCAGATCGGGCGGCAGCGCGGCGACCGCCGCCGTCCATGCTTCACGCGGCACCTCCAGCATGGCTGGCGCAACGCCATCGAAGCGCAGACTCAATTCGTGCAGGGCGGCATCGCCAGCAGAGCGTACTTGGGCAATAATCGCGGCAACAGCGGAGGCCGTTGCCGCATCTTCATCAAGCGCGGCGCGGCGCAAAACGCCCGCTTGGGCGGCAGCAAGATCGGTGATGATCGGAATGGGCATGGAGGGTCTCTCTTGTGTATGGATTTAGCCCATTATACCAAAAGCGGCTCATGCGCCGCTTACGTTAAGCCCCCGGAGGGGGCTTGGGGGAGGCTGCGCCCATGGCGGTTGCAAAGTCATCCTGATCGTCCGCAGATTACGCAGATTATTGCTTCCTCATCTGCGTAATCTGCGTAATCTGCGTAATCTGCGGATACTACCTGAGCTTGCTGGGACTTTGCAACCGCCATGGGCAGCGAAGCAGCGAAGCTGCGCAGTAGGGCAATTGCATCTTAAATCCCCAGTACCTGTTCGAGGTAGGAGTCCTTAA
>RSAS01000139.1 GCA_003934145.1 Candidatus Viridilinea halotolerans
CCTCTGCGTACCTCTGCGTACTCTGCGGTGAAATGAGATGCGAGAAGGCTTTTTGGGCCGCTCTGCTGGATCACAAAAACACCCTCTGCGTACCTCTGCGTACTCTGCGGTGAAATGAGCTGCGAGAAGGCTTTTTGGGCCGCTGCTGGATCACAAAAACACCCTCTGCGTACTCTGCGGTGAAATGAGGCACTATGTCATCACCAAATAGCCATGAAGAGTCCCAACGCGCTGCGCTCCTCGCCGAGATTGCTGAATTGCAAGAAGAGCTTGCCGCAACGCAGCGTCCGCGTACTCGTGCGAGCCTTGAAGCTGACATTGCCGAGTTACAAGCCCAACTCGCAGCATTGGATGGCGGGGAGACGCCATCGCCAGCCACCGCGCCGGTGAATCAATCTGGCCAAGCGGGTGGGACGAGCCTCGGAGCCAACAATACCCTCCACGGGCCAACGCACATTGGTGATGATGTCGGCAGGGATAAGCTTGAGCAGCAGGTTGGCTCGGTTCAAGCGGCACGCGATGCCTTTGTGGCGACGCAGCAGACAATCAACATCTATGCCTCCGAGGAGGCGCCGGTCGCGCCGCTGCTGCGCACCTACCTCACCGAACTGGGCAGTGCCTGTGCGCGCCTTTCGCTCGCCGATGCCGAAAGTGTTGATCCCAAGCAGGCTACGCTTGACCTGCAGGCGGTCTATGTTGGCCTTGAGCTTGAACGCCACGTGCCGCTGCCACCCGTAGATGCCGAGCAACTGCGTGAGCAGGCGATCAGTGCCATTAAGGAGGCAGGTTTTGCCGGGGTAGAGGAGTATGCAACGGCGTATGACGGGACGGTGGAACAAGCGTTTCAATTTGTAATCGAACAGATCAGCCCCAAAGAGCAGCAGCGGCGCGTGCGTGCGCTTGAGGCGTTGGCGGAGCATTCGCGTCTAGTAATTACTGGTCATCCTGGCAGCGGCAAGAGTAGTCTGGTCAACTTTGTGGCGCTCAGTCTGGCCGACGCCTGGTGCAGTGGTCAGCCTGGGGTTGTGCCGTTGGGCGCCGATTGGCCCCACCAGGCGCTGCTGCCGATACGGGTGGTGCTGCGTGAGTTTGCGGCGTGGCTGGAAGCAACACCAGCGTCGGCGGGCGATGCTGCGGGCCTGCTCTGGCGCTGGCTGGAGCAGAAGGTTGGTCTGGCTCCCCTGCTAGTACAGCGCCTGCGCACCGCGTGCGCCGATGGTCACGCCATGCTCTTCCTCGATGGCCTTGATGAAGTACCGCTGAGGGATGATGGCGAGCCGTTGCGCCGCGTCATGGCGACGCTGCACGCCTTGGGGCGTGGCACGAGCCGCATGGTCGTCACCTGTCGCGTCCTCGACTACGAGCAGGCCGAGCGTCAACTTACGGATTGGCCGGTTGAGCGGATCGCCCCCTTTGCCCAGCCGCTACGTGAGCAGTTGATTACCCACTGGTTCGACGCCCTTGAACGGCTCAAGCGTCCAACCCGTGGCGAACCAGCGATCTTACGCGATGGCCTCATCCGTGCCATCCAAGCTCGCCCCGAATTGCAGCGTCTTGCGGGGAATCCGCTGCTGTTGACCATGATGATCCGCCTGCAAGCCCATGACGGCGAGCTCCCCGGTGAGCAGGTGACGCTCTACCGGCGCAGTGTCGATCTGCTGCTGCTCCAGTGGCGGCGTGACGCCGCCGGACGCGAGGCGCTGGGTGCGGTGTTGGCGCTGCCGCAGTGGAGCGATTCGCAACTCAATCGCCTGCTCGACCGGCTCGCCTATGTAGCCCACGAGCGTGGTGTGAGCGGCGAGAGCGAGCAGGGCGCAGACCTCCCGCGCCAGGTGCTGCTTGAAGCCGCCGCGCACTTCTTTGCGCTCTACGACCCCGACCGTGATCTGGAGCGGGCGCAGAAGTTTCTCAACTACATCAGCGCCCACGGCAACGGCATCATTCAGCGCCACGACCAACAGATCTACCGCTTTCCGCACCGCACCTTCCAAGAGTATCTCGCCGGACGGCGCTTGATCAGCGATGAGGGCTGGCCAGACGACCGGCCAGAGTTTGTTGATCGTGCGCTGGCCTGTAGTGCGCGTGGCCCACAGTGGCGTGGTGCGCTGCTGCTCGCGGTGAGCCAGCATGCGCTCGACGGGCGGCTGCGTCCGGTCTTCAACCTCGCCGACGAACTGCTGGCACGCTACCGACGTGGCCATGCAACAAGCGATCTGCTCCTCGCCGCCGACATCCTCCAGGAACTGGATCGGGAGCGAGTGACCACGCAGCGCCCGGAGCTATGGGAAGCCATCCGCACTGCGTTGCTGGCGTTGCTACAGCCTAGCAACACCAAAAACCCCAACAGCCTCCCCCCCTCTCCCGCAGTGGTTCATGAACGCACAGAAAATGTGCACATTGCCGCAAAAGAACGCATAGGAACAGAAGAAACTACGCCGTCTTCCCCCCTCTCCCACAACGTGGGAGAGGGGGCAGGGGGTGAGGGCCATCCCTCGCACCCCAATAATCTACCCGCTCTCGCAGGCGCAGAACGCGGGCGGGCCGGCTTCCTGCTCGGCGCATTTGGCGACCCACGCATGCCGTTGAGCCTCACGCAGTGGCAGCACGAACTCGCCAAACTCAACGCAACCGCCACCGATAGCTACTTCTGCCGCATCGCAGCAGGTGACTACCTGATTGGCAGTGGGGACGATGATTCCGACGCCTACGACCATGAACGCCCACAGCACACGGTCACTTTTGCCCAAGACTACTGGGTGGCCCGCTTGCCCATCACCAATGCCCAGTGGCAGTGCTGGGTTGCCGAAGGGGGCACAGCAGCGCACTATGCCGACGATGACGACCTCAACCACCCCAACCAGCCGGTGGTGGGAATTGACTGGCATGCCGCAACCGCCTACTGCGCATGGCTCAACAATCAACTAGCCGACCTGTTGCCCGCAGGCTACACCATCCGCCTGCCAACCGAGGCGGAGTGGGAGGCCGCCGCTCGTGGCGCAACGGCCCGGCGCTACCCCTGGGGCAACGCATGGCGCGACGATGGCGCAGCAACCGAGGAGGATCGCGCCACACGGGGCTGGCGCTGGACGATGCCGGTGGGCTGTTACCCGGCGGGGGCGACCCCAGAGGGCATCCTCGACCTTGCGGGCAACGTCTGGGAGTGGACGCTGAGCCGTTGGCATGCGTATCCGGGCGCAAAGAGATCCTTTACAAACGACAAACTGGTGGTGGTGCGTGGAGGGGCGTTTGATAATAATAGAACTTTTGTTCGCTGCGGGGCGCGGGGCCGCAACCATCCCGACGACTTCCTCGTCATCTGGGGTTTTCGGGTTATTCTCTCCCCTCGCTCGCATATTGGTTCTGATTTCTGAGTTCTGAATCCTGTTTTCTGCGTTCTGAATCCTTCTCAGCCTGACGAGATTGTAAAGCATTTTTCGTCGCCGATCGGGAGGGAGGGGTCTGGGGAGGGGCTTCCCTCCCCAGCGCCGCGCGTGCCCTGAGCGTGTCGAAGGGGCATGTGCGGATCGCGATTTTTTTGGAGGGGGTGGTTCCTACTACGCGCCTTTTGGAACGCAGGATCTTCGTAATTCTTGGTGGCGTTCTAGTATTTTACCGCAGAGGACGCAGAGGTACGCAGAGGGCTCGCAAAAACATCCTCATGCGCACATCACACTCCCTCCTCGTCGTTCTGTTGCACACCAAGCACTTGTCATGCTGAGCGCAGCGAAGCATCTCTTTTGGTCACTACGAGAGACCCTTCGCTGCGCTCAGGGTGACAGGCTCAACATTGGAACACCAAAAATCCTAACATCTTCGCCCCCTCTCCCGCTTGCGGGAGAGGGGGCCGGGGGGTGAGGGCCATCCTGGGCATCCCAATCACCTACCCGCTAACCCTAGAGCCAATGCTCCCGCCTCCCGCCTCCCGCCTCCCGCCTCCCGCCTCCCGCCTCTCGCCTCTCG
>RSAS01000342.1 GCA_003934145.1 Candidatus Viridilinea halotolerans
GGGGGCACGGCCCCCAAGAAACTCCCCGTGCGGCGGGGGCTTGGGGGCACGGCCCCCAAGCAAGCCCCAACAACCAAGGGGATGGGGGCGGCAACGCCGCCCCCATCCCCTTGTGGTACACTTGAAGCCATGAGCGAAATCGAAGATATGTTGGTGCGTGTGCAGCGCACGACTCAGGCAGGATCAGCGCCGATCTATACGGTGGATCTCTGGTTGCAGAGTGGCCGCCGCTTGCAAAGCCAAGCCGATCTTGCCTTGGGTAATTTCATCGAGCCGCAGCCGGGTTCGCCGCAGGTGATAACCTTTGGTTTTGATCTCTTTAACCGCCTCTTTGCTGGCCCATTGGCCGTTGCTTTCCAGCAGGCGTGGGCGGCGCTCAATGCGCGTGGACGGATATTGCGTCTGCGTTTGGCGCTTGATCCCGCTGCGCCCGATTTGCATGCGATCCCGTGGGAGTTAATGTATTTTGACGATAGTGGTGGCCTTTCGCCGCCGCGCCCGCTGGCGGTTGATCCGCGTGTCGCCTTTTCGCGCTATATCGAGAGTGGCGAATTTGATGAGGGCCGCCCGGTGGCCGAACGTCCGGTGCGGATGCTGTTGGCGCTTGCTGCGCCTAACGATCTGCCGCGCTGGGATCTCGCTGAGCTTGATCGCGCTGCTGAAGAGCGCGATTTTCGTACCCGCTTTAGCGCTGTCATCGCTTCGGGCCAGTTTCGCTGCGATTGTTTGCCCACGGTTTCCCCGGCTGCCATGCAAGAGGCGTTGCAGCAGGGAACGCTGGAAGAGCATACGCCACGGGGTTACGATGTCCTGCTCTATTTGGGCCATGGCTTGTACCATGTTGAACATGGCACCTATCTTGTGCTGGAAAACCCCGTGAGTGGCGCGGTAGAACTCTATGGTGGCGATGATCTGGTGGCCTTCCTCAAGCGCTTGCCGGTTTCGCACCGTCCGGCCTTGGTGATTCTGGTTGCTTGCAATAGTGCGGTCGCCGGGACACTCAACAGCCTCGCGGCGCGGCTCTTGATCGAAGCGGGTATTCCGGCGGTTTTGGCGATGCAACGCCTCGTGGAAATTGCCTTGGCGCGCAGTTTTACGCACCAATTGAGTGAGCATCTGCTGCGTGATGGCGTGATTGACCTAGCGGTGAATATTGCGCGCCGCTGGGTGTTTCAGGCTGCCGATGTGGGCTGGAGTACGCCGGTACTTTATATGCGCAATGCAGCGGGGCGGCTCTTTAGCCCCAATGCGCAATTGGAGTATGTGGCGCTGATTTTGCGCGATCCGGCCTTTGTACGCTGGAGTGGGCCGGAATATATTGAGGTGGGGGTGCTGGCGGTTGCGCCCGGTCAGGATTGGAATCTGTTGCGCGTGCGCCCCGAAGATGCCCCCGCCGTTGTCGGGGCGCGGGAGGCGCTGGATCGTGCTTTGGGGTTGGGGTTGCGCCCGCTGCGCCGCCGCGATGATCCCGACGAACGACGTACGACCAATCTGGCGGCGTTGATTGGCCCGCCCCAATCGGGGCAGACGACGGTGCTGCGCCGTTTGGCCTACGAATTGGCTGGCCATGTCACCAATGATGCCAGTCGTCCGTTGGGGGTCTACCTTTCACTGGCGGGCTATGAGCAACTGCGCGGCCCGCGACGTCTTGAACGCCACCTGATCGAACAGGCGCGCACCGACGTCCCTACGCTCGCCGAGCAACTCACCAGCATCTTGCGCGCTGATGTGACGCTGCGCGCTGAGGCGGTAGGCCCGCGTTTTATCTTTTTGCTCGACAATTTTGATGCGGTGCCGGAGCGTGCGCGCCTTGATCTGGCGCATGAGTTGCATATGCTGGCGGCACGCCTGCCCCATGAGCGTTTTATCGTCACCTCGGTAGTTGATAACTTCCCCAGCCAGTTGCTCGGTCGGGCGCAGGTCTTTGTAATTCAGATGCTCGACGAGCATCAGATTCTGCGCTACCTACAGCAGCGCGACGAACGCATCGCCATGCGCGTCTTTCGGCAGATCCGCGAGAATCGCCTTTTCAAACTAGCGAACGATCCGAGCCTGCTAGCGCTCATCTATGAGATTTTAGCGAGTGATGCCCAAGCCGTACTGACGCGCAACCAGTTGGTGCAAGACTACCTTGATCGCATGCTGGCGACGCTTGATCCGCGCTACAACCATGGTGGCGCGGCGCGTGACAGCCTGATTGCGTTGGCTTGGCAGAGCCGCTGGAGCCACCGCGAGCAAATTTCGCTGGGCGATCTCTTCCGCATCCTGGGCCATGTGCGGCGTCAACGTGACTATAGCCTCGAAGATCTCTACGACATGCTGCGCCAAGCGCGTCTGCTCACCGGCGTAGGGCAGCACGCCGCCCGCTTTGTCAACCCGTTGTTGCAAGCCTACTGTGCGGCGATTGCGCTGAGCCAGCCTCACACGGCCCAGCGTCTGCCCGACATTATTGCCATGTGTGCCGCGCCGGAGCATCTGAGTTGGTGGGAGGATGTGCTCTATGCGTTAGCCGGATTATTGCCCGATCCGACGCCGCTCTTTGCGCAACTTGCGGCTGCGGTGCGTGCTGGGGGCAACACCCATGCGCTGCTGGCGGCGCGTTGCATGGAGGCGGCCCCCAAGGCACAAGAGGCGATCTTGGCCCCCGCGTTGCGCAGCGAGCTGCTCGATGCCTGCGTCTTGCGCCTGCGCAGCGAGCGCGAGCCATCGGCGGAGCGGCGCGAGCAGACGGTGGCGGCGTTGGGGCGCTTGAGCTACCAGCAGGTGCGCCACGAGTTGCGCCGCATCTTGGTCGAGAAGGTGCGCCCCTCGTTCCATGGCCCGCGCTACGAGTATACCAATGTGCGCATCGCTGCCGCCCGGGCGCTGCGCAACATCTATCTGATGCCATGGAACGAGCAGCAGGGCCAAGTAGCGCCGCTATCCGGAGCGCCGCTGGTGTTGACCCGTTACGACGACGAGGTGACATTGCAGGGCCACCCGCTGCAAGCGCCCGACGCTGGCTACACAACGCAAGAGCAGGCCGACGATGCGATGCTGGCCCGTCTTATGGCGATCTGGCTGAAGGGCCCCGATGGGCGTGATGAGTTTCGCGCCATCCTGCGCAATTCTACGTCGGCCCCTGAACGCGCCTTGGCCGCCTTTGCGCTGGGCGATATGGTGGACGAACCGGGGCGCAAGATGCAGGATGCGCGCCAACTGCTGCGCGTGATTCTCAGCCCGCTTGAGGATAATACGCAGGCATTGGACGAGGATTGGCAGGATACGATGTGGGCCGCAGCCGACGCCCTCACGCTCTTTGACCCCGAACAGGTGGCCCCGCTGTTGACCGTGCTGATCAGCCGTAACGAGCATATTTCCGACAGCGCAGCGCAACAGTTGGCCTATGTCGCCGGGCGGGTGCGCGCCAACAACGAAGAGGTGATCAACTGGCTGATCCAGTTGCTCGTCACCAACCCCAGCCAATCGCTCAAGGCCAAGGCACTGCAATCGCTGGCCTGGATGGGCATGGGCGTTCCCCATATGCGCTTGCGTCTGCGCGATGGTCGCGACGGCCCAACGCTCAAGACGCTGATCCAATACATTGCCGCCGAACGCGAAATCCACGGCTTGGGTTTGGGCAAGTTTGAAGTGCGCCTGCGCGAAGATGACCCACCGGGCAATCCGGTCTACCTGCGGCGCAAAGCGGTCGAAGCCCTCGCCTGGATCGGCGACGCCGCCACCCTGCGCGACCTCAGCGGGAGTTTCCCCACTTGGCCCATCGAACTACGCGAAGCGTGGTATATCGCGGCGGCAACGATCAAGCGCCGCCTGGAGGGGCGCTGAGGTGGAGGAGGCGGTGAGGCGAGGCTGCTGCGTAATATGGTTCGTCGTCACTTTACCGTTTGCCACTGCCGTGCTGGGGTAGGGCTACGTCAAAGTCACCTCCGGTGGGGGTTCGGGGGAGGCGAAGCCTCC
>RSAS01000232.1 GCA_003934145.1 Candidatus Viridilinea halotolerans
ACCAGTTCTCGAGGTTGTTGAGATGGAGGTTGGTCGCCAGATGGGTATTATTGCCTACCGTATAGCGCACATTATAAATACGCAGGTGCATTGTCGGGCCAGAGAGGAAACTTATCGTCGTTGTGAGTAAATTGTTACTCGTATTGAGATCATTAACCGTATTGGCGGGATCAATACGGGCGGTAAATTGAAACTGCCCGGTCAGATTGCGCCAACTTGCAGGCAATTCAAAGAGGAAACTATCGTGCAGCAAAGCGCGATTGGGCGACGGTTTGACCGTAATCGTTCCACCCGGATTAATGGGGGTAAGTACTGGCGGGAGGACAATATAGGGGCCAAACAGCAACGGGCGGTAGCGCGCACTGAGCGTCGCCGTAACCCCAGAGCGTACTGTCGGCGAACTGACGTGTACGCGCACGTAGGTACGTTTGCCCGCCAAGAGGCGCACGCTATTGTCGAGATCCTGGATCGCCTGCGTCACCTCAATGGCATTCACGCTCAGGTCGGGGCCAATAAGGGTGATGCAGCAGGTCCAAAAGCCAATCAGCGCCGCCACATCAACACTGTTGAGGCCAGCGGGGGCCATGACCACGCGCCCCTGGCCCAGCAGCGCACTCGCCAGCGTCGTCGCACTATGTTCACCTGAACCAACGCGCGTCTGAGGAATCCATGCCTCACCCAGGCTCTGGATGGGCACAATAAAACCGGTATTGCCCTGCGGCAAATCGTTAGGACGCTGGCCCACGCCAGGCGTAAAGAGCCCATGGCGGGTCAACTCAGGTATGATTTCGCGTGTGATCATTGTGCGCTGCGGTGCGGCCAGGGTTTCATCAAGCAAGCCCGCCACCGCCGGATCGAGCAGCAGCAGCTTGCCCCCGCCCCGCACATAGTCTCTGATACGCTCCAGATCCGCTTCAGTCAAATACGTGGCACTCTCCCGACTAATAGCCAGCATCACAAAATCACTGAGCGTAAATTCAGCAAAATCGGAAATACTGGCCCGCGACACACGCCAAGGCGGATCGGCCTGCTCACCGGCGGAGGCAAGGTTATCGCAATCGATAGTAACATTGGGCGTCCACTGATAGCAGAGGATCGCACGAATTTCCTGGGCCGCACTCGGCTGTGCCGCGGGCAACACCATGGCCAGCGCAAACAAGAGCAGCAGCGCCAAACGCAAACGACGGTAGTGAGTCATCACAACCTCCTCACATGAGACATGGTTTCAAGTATCAGCCGGAGCGCATCAGAAAGCGAAGTATGGCTCTAAACGGCAAAGCAGCATGAAACCATGTCTAAAGCGGAAACCGCAGATGCATGAGTGGGATGGGTTGCATGATCCGGCAAGAAGCGTGCCGTTAGGGCCCCTTCAGAAAAAAAATTGGCTCTCCTGGATTTCCCGGGATAAAACGTTTGTACTTCAGCAGGCATGGCTTCCTGATGCGCTAAAACAGAGGCGGCTTCCACGATTTCGGCTGAAAACCGAATAAAAGCCCGGGAGATCCAAGAGAGCCAAAATTGTTAGGATGGTTTCAAAAAGGGGCTTCGCGCTTTAGACAAGGTTTCAGGGGTCAGGTTTCAGGGGTCAGCCCGAGCGCATCAGAAAGCGGTGCGTGGCACTAAACTGTAAAGTAACTATGAACCATGTCTTACCATCGTAGTGCCGACTTTAGTCGGCTGAAGTCGTCGATAGACCCGGTTGCCGACTAAAGTCGGCACTACCTGGATAGGGGGCAGACGGTAAAGTGGCTACGAACCATCCCTAACAAGAATTTGGGAGGGGAGGAAGTTAGGGGAGGGCGAAACCCATACGCATTATGTTAAAATCCGCTTCCCTTACTTGATCTATAATGTGCGTGGGGGGATCGTTGACAATCCAAAAGAGATATTACTATGCGCTATTGCTGAAGATGACATTGGCCCTCATCTCGAACGTATCTACACCCTGGTTGAGCAACGCCTTGCTAATCGTATTATTGAATATGCGGCTTATTTGGGTGAAGATGCGGTGATGCAGACGCTAAAAAGTGAAATTGTCAACTATGATCTTCCTCCATTGCGTGCGCAACGTTTGATCGATCAAATTGAACGGCAGCACCAACTGGCGCGGATGCTGTTGGGCAACTTGCCGGTGATTGCGACCAATGTTGCGCTCTTCAATGGTGAGGCTTGCCACTACGACGGCAGCGTACAGGTTTTGGTCGCTGGCGACCTGCTTGAAGGGCGTCTGTTGCTGACGAGCCAGCGCATCCTCATTCTTGCCACCGCTGGGGGGCTTACCAGCGCGTGGGCACAGTGTCGCGCCGTCGAGATGATGGAGCGCTCGTTGGTACTTGTGACGGCTACGCACAATGCGATGATCATGTGCAGCGATCCCCAGTATGTGGCGACGCTCATTGCTGCTGCACGGCACCGCTATGTGCCCCAGGCCGCCCCGACGCCTATCCGCCAGGGGAAACGTTTGGGGTAGTGCCGACTTTAGTCGGCAACCGGGTCTATCGGTGACCTCAGCCGACTAAAGTCGGCACTACGGTTGTAAAGCGAGAAGCCCCTTTCTGAAACCATCCCTTACGCCCCTACGCAGATTATTGCTTTCTCATCTGCGTAGTCTGCGGATGCTCCCTGAGCCTATTGAGGCTTTGCAAGCGCCATGCCGAGAGGGTTTAGGGCAACCTCGGGCGGAGGGGTTCGAGGAGGGCTTCGCCCTCCCCGAAAACCCTACCCACCGTGTTGCGAGCAAACAAGTAATCGTGTATGGTGGGAGGGTTTTCGAAGAGGGCCAGCCCTCTCCGAACCCCTCCCTGCCGCCAAGCAAGTGAGTGGGCCTTGGGCTGAGGCGTAGGTTGGCGTTTTAGACGCCTGTAGCTAGTCCTTGACCAATTTGCAACCACTTGCCACTCCCCATCGTCAAATGCACAACAGCCCCTGGGGTGGATGCGGAGGGGCCAAGCCCTCCACACCTCTCGTCAAACGGCAAAGCAAATTCCGCGCAGCGAAACCATGTCTAGCGTCGGCACTAGGACGTATAAAGCGAAAAACCCCTTTCTGAAGCCTTGTCTAAGGAGTAAACAAATGCAACCGCGCCTCGCACGTAGCAACAACGAACGCATGGTCGCCGGCGTTTGCGGCGGCATAGCTGAATATTTTGCGATTGATCCCGTCATTGTGCGTCTTATTTTTGTGGTACTTACCCTCTCTAGTGTTGGCCTACCTGCCTACATCCTCTTCTGGTTGATTATGCCCCGCGCCGCAATCACGCACCACCAGAGCGGCATGGATCAGTTTGATGCCCAAAGTGGGATGTTTAACCAACAGATGCACCAGCGCGGCCAAGAGGTGTTTGTGGGCCAACGCAGCAACCAAGCCCAAGCGGGCCGTGCGGCGCCCAACTACTACGATCCAGCCAGCGGCCTGCCCCTTGACCCCGATGCTCCCGCCACTGGGCGCACCGTCAACCTTGGCCCCCTTCCCACCGATCCGCTCAACCCCTATCAGCAAAACACGCCCCAGCCGGTGCGCCGCTGGAAGACCCTTGGCGTCATTTTGATTGGAATCGGCGGCTTGATTCTCCTCGAGCAGTTTGGTATTGATATGTCGCTGATCTTCCCTACGCTGCTCATTGTGGCCGGCGCTATCTTGATGCGCCGTCGCCGCTAGAGTATGCGCGGGCGCCAAGCTCCCGTGCGCATGGGTTTAAGGGGCCTGCGGCCCCTTAAACCCCGCCGGAAGGGGAACTTTTTCGGGGGCCATGCCCCCGAACCCCCGCCGCAAGGCCCGCCAGAGGCTTACGTTCATGCGTATGCCCCTAAAGCCCCGCTGGGAAGGGAAATTTTTCGAGGGCCATGCCCCTTCAAAGGGTTTCACCTGTTCTGGAAAGGGCTTCCCAATGCGG
>RSAS01000157.1 GCA_003934145.1 Candidatus Viridilinea halotolerans
GGGTTAGCCTACGCGCCGGAGCGCGGGCCTCCGGCCCGCATGCGGGCCGGAGGCCCGCGCTCCCAGGTTCGGCCCAGGACTTCTTCGCGCTATAGGGATGGTTTCAAGCTACTTTACCGTCTACGCCATAGGTAGTGCCGACTTTAGTCGGCTGGGGCCTTTGGATGCGACGGGAAGCCGACTAAAGTCGGCACTACGACTCTACCGCTCTCCCGCTTTCTATGCCTCCAGGAACCATCACTGCCATTACGGCCCAAGCCAACGACAGCCAGCGCGTCAATATTTTTATTGATGGCGCGTTTGCGCTCGGCATCGGCATGGCGACCCTGGCCCGCGAAGCGCTCTGGGTGGGCTTGGAACTTGATGAGGCAGCGTGGGAGCGCTTGGAGGCGGCGGCACAGGCGGAGCAGGCCATGCGCATTGCCATGCGCATGCTCGATAGCCGCCCGCGTGCGATCGCAGAGGTACGCCAGCGCCTGCAGCGCAAGGGTTGCACGCCTGAAAGCATCGCCCAGGCAATTGAACGGCTCACCGCATTGGGCCTGCTCGATGATAGCGCCTTCAGCCAGCTCTGGGTGGAGAATAGACAGCGCCTGCGTCCGCGTGGTGCTTTGGCGCTGCGTGATGAACTGCGGCGCAAGGGTGTAGATCGCACAACCGTCGAACAGACCCTTGCCGCGAGCGATGCAACCGACCCCGAAGCCGAGGCCCATCGCGCTGAACAATTGGCGCGGAGTGTGTTGGCGCGCTACGCCCATAGTCCCGATCGCACAAGTTTTCAGCGGCGCATGGGGGGCTTTCTGCAACGCCGAGGATTTAGCCTTGCAGTCGTTCGCCCAATTCTTGGTATACTTTGGGCAGAACTGCAAGGGGCAGACGTGCAAGACGGCGGTGAACCATACCCTGAGTAGCTGTTGCTGAGCAAATACGTTTCCTAGCGACGGATAGGGGCACGGCGCAGCCGTGCCCCTATCCGTGGTAGGTTGCCCACAAATGCAGGGCGGTAGCCCTAAAACCCGCTGTTTGGGGCTGCGCCCCAAGCCTGCCGGACAGCGGAAGGGGCGAGGGAACTAGGGTTCCCTCGCGCATTCTTTCGGCGGGGTTTAAGGGGCCTGTGGCCTCTTACGTTCATGCGCATGTGGGCACGCAGCCCGCACAACTCACCAGAAGAGGATGTTGGAGTGACCTCGTCCCTCCAACATCCCCACAAAGGAGCCTTTATGCCCGATATTCAATACCTCGGCCACGCATGCTTTCGCCTGCGCGGGCGTGACGGGATTGTCATTTGTGATCCCTATACCCGTGCGATTGGCATGGACATAGGCCGCCCTACCGCCCACATCGTTACGGTCAGCCATGATCACGACGACCACAACAATAGCGCCCAGGTGCGCCCGATGCGCGAACGGCTCTTTGTGGTCGAAGGGCCGGGTGAGTACGAAGTGGGTGGCATTATGATTGCAGGGGTGCTGACCTATCACGATAAGGCGAAGGGGGCTGAACTGGGGCGCAATATCGTCTATGTGATCCATATAGACGATATTGTCTTTTGCCATCTCGGCGATTTGGGCCACGAATTGAGCCAAGGCCAAATTGAGGCGATTGGCAGCGTGGACGTCCTCTTTGTGCCGGTGGGTGGCGGCGAGACGATTGGCCCCGCTGAGGCGATTAATGTCATTAGCCAATTGCAGCCGCGTGTGGTCATCCCGATGCATTACGCCAGCCCCCAACTCTCGTTCGATTATCCCCTTGCGCCGCTCGAACGCTTCACGCTTGAACTGGGCCATAAAGAGTTTACGCTCGAAGATAAGCTTAGCCTTAGTGCCAGCGGCTTGCCCGCCGAAGGCGAAGAGACGCGTCTCATTGTTATGCGCGCCATTGTTTAAGAAACAGCGCAAAAAACGTGCGCACATCGTTTGTATCTATAAAGCCGAACATGAACAGTGGGGGGTGTCATTCGGCAGAGTTCCCCCATCACAACCGATGGGCACATACATGGTACGTGAGCGCGATGAAGCTTAGCAACAACAGATACCAGTGTGGGTCGGGGCAAACCGTTGGTTGACCGACCCATATATTTTGTCTGTGTGGCACAAAAAGATAAAGGAGCAGAGCGGGTATGGCCAGGTACATCTTTGTTACTGGTGGAGTGGTCTCGTCTGTAGGCAAGGGTATTGGCGTGGCCTCAATCGGGCGGCTCCTCAAGAGCCGTGGGCTACGGGTCTCGATCCTCAAGCTTGACCCCTACCTCAACGTGGATCCCGGTACGATGTCGCCCTACCAGCACGGTGAAGTCTTCGTGACGGAGGACGGTGCTGAAACCGATCTGGATTTGGGCCACTATGAGCGGTTTATTGATGAGAATTTGACCCGCCTCAGCAATGTCACCACCGGCCAGATCTATTCGGCGGTGATTAGCAAAGAGCGTCGTGGTGACTATCTGGGCGGGACGATCCAGGTAATTCCCCATATTACCAATGAGATCAAGTCGCGCATTGCAGCAGTGGGCCGTCAGTGCAACGCCGATGTCGTGATTGTCGAGATTGGCGGCACCGTCGGCGATATCGAGAGTCTGCCTTTTCTTGAGGCGATCCGGCAGATGCGTAAGGATGTAGGGCGCGACCACGTCCTCTACATCCATGTGACGCTCTTGCCCCACATTGGCTCTACGGGGGAACTGAAGACAAAACCGACCCAACATTCGGTGATGGCGCTGCGCAATGTAGGCATCACCGCCGATGTGATCCTCTGTCGCGCCGATTATGCGATCAGCGACGAGATCCGCGACAAGGTCGCCTTCTTCGCCGATGTTGACTCGCAGGCGGTCATTCCGGTGCAGACGGTCGAGTCGATCTACGAGGTACCGTTGGTTCTCGAAGATGCCGGTTTGGGCGACTATCTTTGTGAGCGCTTGGGACTACAGAAGGTAGCCCCCGATCTTGCACCGTGGCACGATCTGGTCAAACTCATTCGCCAACCCAAGCGCATCATTCCGATTGCACTCGTGGGCAAGTATGTTGAACTGAAGGATGCCTACATCAGTGTGGTTGAAGCGCTGCGCCATGCTGGTCTGCATCAGGAGTACGACATCGACATCCACTGGGTGTCGTCGGAGCAGATCGAGCGCGAGGGGGTGGAACGGCTGCTGGCGAAGGTCTATGGCATCGTCGTACCGGGCGGCTTTGGCGACCGCGGGATTGAGGGGAAGATCATGGCCGCCGACTATGCGCGGCACAACAACATCCCCTACCTAGGGCTCTGTTTGGGCATGCAGTGCGCCACAATCGCCTTTGCGCGCCACGTTCTTGGCACCAGCGATGTGCATAGCACCGAGTTTGTGCCCCATACGCCCCATCCGGTGATTGACTTCATGCCCGACCAACGTGACATCACCGACAAGGGGGGGACGATGCGTTTGGGGCGCTACCCGTGTACGCTCGTGCCGGGCACACTGGCGCATGCCGCGTATGGCGTCGCGCAGGTTGACGAGCGCCACCGCCACCGTTTCGAGTTCAACAACAAGTATCGCGCCCCATTGGAAGCGGAGGGTTTTGTGATTAGTGGCCACTCGCCCGACGGGCGTCTGGTCGAAATCATCGAGCTACGCGATCACCCGTGGTTTGTGGCCAGCCAATTCCACCCCGAATTCCTCTCGCGGCCCAACCGGCCCCACCCGCTCTTCCACGACTTCGTAGCCGCCGCTGCCGTAACCCAGCGTACCAACGAGCCGCAGCAACTGCGCCTGAGCGAGTCGGAAGCCCAGCATGATCTGCGCGCTTGGGTGGCAATGGAAGTATCGTAGACGGCGGAAGAGCCGCCCTGCTGGGGCGGCTCTTCCGCTGTGGAGGGATGCGGGGGAACTTGGTTCCCCCGCATCCCCTAAGGGATGGTTTCGCTGCGCGGCAATGTACTTTACCGTTTGACGAGAGGTGCGGAGGGCC
>RSAS01000348.1:0-558 GCA_003934145.1 Candidatus Viridilinea halotolerans
GGGGCTCGGGGTGCGGGGTGCGGGGTGCGGGGTTTAGGGTTCAGGGTTCAGGGTTCGGGGTTCAGGGTTCAGGGTGCGGGGTGCGGGGTTCGGGGTTCGGGGCCATGGCCCCCGAAAACGCCTCCCCCCCACCCTGGGGTTCAATCGATTTGGTATGGATCGCGATGACCTTCACGGATGAAAGCAAGGATCTCATCACGGGTCATTTGTAGATCTACCGGAACAACATCTAAAGGTGAACCGCTAGGAAGCACCTGCGAAATTAAAAAGACGCTGCCATCACGACGCCGAATACGAACACCACCCTCACGTTGGGCAAGCTCCAACAGATCGGCAAGCCGTTGGCGTGCCTCTGAATAGGTATACTCTTGCATTACCTAACCTCCATAATCGTGACGCCCGCTTGGATAGCCGCTTGACGTAACCGTCTGTCAAGGGTGAGAAGTGGTTTCTTGTGCTGGAGTGCACAGACGATAAAATAGGCGTCGTAGGCATACACATCGTACTGGGTCACAACACGAAGCGTTTGCTCCATCAGGATGGCGGGAGGGGCTAAAG
>RSAS01000348.1:568-3918 GCA_003934145.1 Candidatus Viridilinea halotolerans
CCCCCCCGCTAGCCCCTCCCCTTCCAGATTCTTTTTCTGAAAGACTATAGCTGTACAATTGCACAAGTATAATAGTAGATCATATGTACGGTGACAAGTGGGTGTAGCAAACTTCACACCCAATTTCTGTTGCGTGTTGGCGACAAAGCCGCCAACACGCAACAAAAAACGCCCCCCCACACCCCAAACGCACATTCGTGTATAATGCCCAAAAAGCTGAGGAGCATCTTCGCATGAGTGACCCCCGTACACCAAAGACGTTGCCTGAACGCTACGATCCCGCTACGCTCGAGCAGAAGTGGCAGGAGCGTTGGGCGGCTGATAATTTGTACCGCACCGGCCCAGCCGATCATCGCCCTAAGTACTATGTGCTCGATTTTTACCCTTACCCCTCCGGTGAGGGGCTGAGCGTCGGCCATTGTCGCAACTACGTGCCTACCGATGTGGTGGCGCGTTTTTACCGCATGCAGGGCTACAATGTGCTGCATCCGATGGGTTGGGATGCGTTTGGCTTGCCTACCGAGAATCAGGCAATTAAGACCAAGACCAACCCTGCCGTCCTGACGCGACGCTATGCGGCTAACTACAAACGCCAGATGGATCTCATTGGCGCGAGTTATGATTGGAGCCGCGAGATTACCTCGTCGGAGCCCGATTATTACCATTGGACGCAGTGGATCTTTTTGCGTCTCTACGATCATTGGTATGATCCGCGCCTTGATCAGGCGCGTCCGATTAGTGAATTGGAAGCGGAATTGGCCGAGCATGGCACCGCCCGCATCGGGCTGCCGCTGACCGAACGCCCGGTGAGCGCCGCCGCGTGGCTGGCCTTTGGCCCGCTCGCACGTCAGGAATTCCTTAAACGTTTTCGTTTAGCCTACCGTGGCGAAGCGACGGTCAATTGGGATCCGGTGGATAAGACGGTGATCGCCAATGAGGAGGTTGGGCCCGATGGCAAGGCGTGGCGCTCCGGTGCGCTCGTAGAGCGCAAGGTGCTGAAGCAGTGGTTCTTTCGCATTACCGCCTATGCCGACCGGCTGGATCGTGATCTGGCTACGGTGGATTGGCCCGCCCGCATTGTGACGATGCAGCGCAACTGGATCGGTACATCTTCGGGTGCGGAGGTGATCTTTAAGACCGAACAGGGCGACGATCTGCTCGTCTTTACCACGCGCCCCGATACGCTCTGGGGGGCCACCTTCATGGTGCTTGCGCCAGAGCATCCATTGGTGGCCTCCGTGACGGCAGCCGCGCAGCGTGAAGCCGTAGCGAGCTATGTCGCCCAGGCGCAGGCGCAGCGTGCGCTGGCACCTGCTGCTGATGCGCCGGAGAAGGAGAAGACGGGTGTCTTTACGGGTGGCTACGCCGTCAATCCGGTCAATGGAGCGCAGATTCCCATCTGGGTGGCCGATTATGTCTTGATGGGCTACGGCACCGGCGCGATTATGGCCGTGCCCGCCCACGACGAGCGCGACTTTGCTTTTGCACTCAAGTTTGGCCTGCCGATCATTCCGGTGATCGAGCGTCCTGACCAGGCCGCTTACTCGCTGCTGCGCGTCGGCACCTATGCTGCCACGCTGCCCGCGTTGCTGCGCGAGGCGGGTTATAGCTTCACCGAAAGCGAAGGCCAACTGACGGTGAGCCTCACTGGCCCACAGGCTAGCGCCTATGCCGCGCTGGTGCAACCCCACCTGAGCGCCGATGGCTGGACGGAGGTGGTGGGATCGGGTTGGCTGGCGATCTTCCCTGATACGACTGTTGCGTTTGACTCGGTCGCGGCGGATCAGCAGATCTGCGACCACATCCGCACCGCCCTGCAAGTGGACGCCCTGCCCAGTTTTATGGCCTACCTGGTGGCTGAACCGGCCTACCGCGACATTGTGTTCCACGCCGAGATGGGTACGCCCATCCATTCAGGGCCAATTGACGGTCTGCCCGGCACGGAAGCCGTTGCGCGTACCGTCGCGTTCCTCGAGGAGCGCGGGTTGGGTAAGGGGCGCAAGAACTACAAGGTGCGCGATTGGCTGATCAGCCGTCAACGCTATTGGGGCACGCCAATTCCGATCATCCACACAGAGGATGGTTTGGAGACGCTGGTGGCCGACGCGGAATTGCCGATCACGCTGCCCGGCGTCGAGAGCTACGAGCCGACGGCGACGGGTGAGTCGCCGCTGGCCAAGATTGAGGACTGGGTGCAGGTGGCCCTCCCCGACGGGCGCAGTGGGCGGCGCGAGACCGATACGATGGGCACGTTTGCCTGTTCGTCGTGGTACTTTATGCGCTTTATTGATCCGCGCAACCCCAACATGCTGGCCAATCCTGAAGAGTTGGCCTACTGGATGCCGGTGGATATGTATGTCGGCGGGGCCGAGCATGCGGTGATGCACCTGCTCTATGCGCGCTTCTGGACCAAATTCCTCTACGATCTAGGGGCGCTGCCCTTCTTTGAGCCCTTCCAGAGCCTGCGCAACCAAGGGCTGATTCTTGCGCCAGCGAAAGAAGTGGACGGCCAGATCATCGTTGAGAAGATGTCGAAGTCGAAGAACAACATCATCACGCCCGACGAGGTGGTGGCGAGCCACGGCGCGGATGCGCTGCGCGGCTACGAGTGTTTCATCTCCGACTTTGAGACGGCGGTGCCTTGGAATGTTGACGGTGTGCCGGGCGTGCGGCGCTGGCTCGAGCGCGTTTGGCGCATTGTGCTTGGCGCGGAGCAAGAGCGCAGCCAAGGGGCGGAGGCGAGCTACAGCGAACGGCAGTTGCAACGCCTCACCCACCAGACGATCATACGCGTCGAGAACGACATCAGGAACTTCAAGTTCAACACGATGATCGCGGCGCTCATGGAGTTCACGAACGGCCTCTACCGGGCGCGTGACGCTGGCTTGGCGGGTACACCCGCGTGGGCCGAGGCGCTCAAGACGCTGATGTTGCTTGCGGCCCCCGTTGCGCCGCACATCGCCGAAGAGCTTTGGGCGCGCACCGGGCATGGCTACAGCATTCATCAGCAAGCCTGGCCGGTGGCCGACGCAAACCTCGCCGCCGAAGAAGAGATCGAAGTGGTCTTGCAGGTCAATGGCAAAGTCCGCGACAAACTGACCGTGCCCGCCGATGCCGACGAAGAGCAACTGCGAACCTTGGCCATGGCCAATGAGCGAGTAAAGAGCTTCATCGGCGAGCGCAGCATCCGCAAAGTGATTGTGGTATCGGGCAAGTTGGTGAATGTGGTAGTGTGAGCGGCGTTACTGTTTGCCGTTGCTGCGCTGGGGGCGCGGGGGCCTTAACAGGCCCCATACGCATGAACGTAAGCCTCTGGTGGGCCTGTTGGCGGGGGTTCGGGGGCATGGCCC
>RSAS01000814.1:0-3328 GCA_003934145.1 Candidatus Viridilinea halotolerans
TTGCCAGTGCAACGGGCGCACCCGCGCGGGCAATGGCGCATCCCATGTGCGCAGCATGCCTTGCGGCGTCAAGCCGACGAGGGCGTGGGGGGCCACCCAGTCCAAGATGTGCGCCAATGCACACTCATTGGCCACCGGGCCGATATGGATCATCGGTGCCTCACGCCATGCAGCAGATACACGATCTAGGGTAAGCACTGGGGCCAAAGCGTGTAACCACTGCTCGCGCCCATACGCCGTGTAGCGATTGGCAAACGTGGTCGTCACCGGCGCCGGCTGCAGATGCAACGCCACGTCGTCCGGCAAGCTCCCCACCAGATCCGCGCAACCACTACTCACCACCGCCGCTTGGTAGCCCAACTCGCGCGCCGTCAACGCCGCATAGCGCACCGTCCCCCCCGGCATCAGCGCACCAGCAGGCAGTACGTCATGGGTGAGATGGCCCAAGGCAAGGTAGTTCGGAAGCATCAGTTTGGTTGCCATGCCGCGTTGCTCTCCGTCTTCCCATCATCGCTACGGGCAGGGCGACCACTGCCCGAACGCCGAGCTTTTCGGCAATGTGCGTACCCGTGAGGGCTTTAGAATGGCTGACCACCCGATCGAAAGCAGCGGCATGCGCCGCCGCCCACCTGAGGATGCGCGGGAACCAGGTTCCCTCGCACACCCTTAGTAAAAACGGAGATCCCCCTCTCCCACACGGCGGGAAAGGGGGACAGGGGGCGAGGGCCAAAGAGCGCATTGCCAAAAAATCACCGCGCCGGGTAGATCACAATCTTACGATTCTCACCCTCCCCCGAACTCTCGGTGTAAATGGACTGATCGCCACGCAACGCCAAATGGACAATGCGGCGCTCGTAGGCGGCCATCGGTTCGAGCATAATCGGACGGCCACTCTGACGCACCCGGTCAGCCATGCGGCGGGCAAGGCCTTCAAGCGACTCTTGGCGCCGCTGGCGATAGTTGCCGACATCCACCACCACCTGGGGCCACTTCTGAACGCGACGGCTGACCAAAAGGTTGAGCAAAAACTGGAGCGAACGCAATGTCTCGCCACGTCGGCCAATCAACAAGCCCATCGCCTCTTCATCAGCACCCTCGACGTGCAGCGTAACCGTCTCTTCAATATTGCCCTTCTGCCCAGGCACACGCACAAGAACTGGGGTGATATAGGCATGGATATGCATGCGCGTCAGGAGATCATCAAGAGTCTGACGGGCAATCTCTTGCACATCCGCAGGCGACTCAGCAGCAGGCGCGAATTCATCGTCATCTTCATCCACCACCGCGACGCGGACGAGCGCCTCCTCACCGGCTTCGCCGGCCTCCAGCACCGCGATCGCCACCTCATCGCGATCCTTACCCAACTGGGCCAGAGCCAGCTCGACCGCCTCGGCGACGGTGCGCGCACTGATCTCGATGCTCTTCATGGCAGCCTCACTTACGCTTGCGCGAGCGACGCGCATTACCGGGCGGGCGATTCTGCGGACGCGCCCGGGCAATGGCATCCTCGACCGGATCGGAAGATGCTGGTTTAGCAGACTCAGGCTCGGAAGCGGAAACATCCTTCGTTTCCGTCAGCGGACTCATCACACTCCAGAAGTCGGCGCGTGGTGCCGGGGCCATAACCACCACTGCACCGCTCGCGTCAGTCGTCACACTGGCCGGGGCCAACGCGGGTTGCGTGGGAGACTTGCCATCGGGGGGCAAGAACTTGAGGTAGTTCGCGAGTGAACCCCAACCACTGGTAAAGTATTGTTGCACAATCCCAATCATACTGCTAACAACCCAGTAGAGGACGGCACCCTGAGGAAAGGTAAAGGCAATATAGCCAAAAACCAGGGGCATAAACATCATCATCTGGAACATCATCTTCTGCTGCGGATCCTGAACGCGTGGCGTCGCCATCAACGTCTGCAAGAATTGGAAGAGGATGGAGAGCAACGGCAGAATAATCAGCACGACGCCCCCGAAGCCCTCAGGGCCAAAGGTGACATCACCGGCCCCGATCGAACCAAAGAGATTGCGCTCGAAGATAGCGTGAATCGCGGGATCTTCAAGACGTGCTGCCGCACCTTCACCAAGATACTGGCGACCCATCTCGCCACCAAAGAGGTGGTAAACCGCTTGGTAGACACCAAAAAAGATCGGCAACTGAAGCAGCATCGGCAAACAACCGCCCACCGGATTGACTTTATTGTCACGGTAGAGGCGCATTGTCTCTTCTTGCAACTTTTGGGCATCTTTGCCATGCTTGCGCTGCAACTCTTTGATCAAAGGTTGCAACTCCTGCATGCGTCGGCTCGAACGAATAGAACTGAGCGTCAACGGCAGGATGATCAAGCGCGCGGCAAGCGTAAAGAGCATGATGCCGAGGGCAATGCTTCCCGTAACCGACGAGAACCAAATTAACGCCAGTTCAAGTATTCCAACAAACCAAGACCACATACGGTCTCCTCGGGGTGTGTGCGCTCAGCGGCGCTCCGTAGGTTCTGTCCCTTCCTGGAGCGTAATCTGGGGCGAATCAGCAAGCGATGGCGCATCAGGGCGTCCCTGACCCCAAAGGCCAGCACGACGCAACAATTGTTCAATGCGTTGGCGTAGTTCGTGAAAGGGCAGGGTTAAGATCTCAGCACTACGTACCACAAACACCAGATCGAAACCCGTGTTGAGCGACGGAAGAGCGAGGCGCACCGCCTCGCGGAGGCGGCGTTTGGCCCGATTGCGCTGGACAGCGTTGCCAAACTGTTTCGTTACCACAAAGCCGCAGCGCAAACGACGGCGGCGTCCGGCCAGTAGATTGAGCGTGAGCAGCGGGCTGTGCGTGCTACGCCCCTCGCGCCGGACGCGCCGAAACTGATCGGGCCGTCGCAGCCGGTAGGCCCGTTTCATAACATCCTAGCGATGCCCACGACGCGCACCGTCGCGACGCTCATCGCTCACCGTCAACTTATGACGCCCCTTCATGCGGCGGCGGCGCAGCACTTCGCGTCCATCCTTGGTCGCCATCCGCGCCAAGAAGCCATGCTTGCGGCGGCGCGGAATGCGCTTCGGTTGCCATGTTCGTTTTGGCATGATCTATAATCTCCCTTTCGTTTTTGGGCAGTACATTATACGTGTCGCCATGCGCGACTGTCAAACAGTGGGGGGAACCGGGTTCCCCCGCGCCCCCCCCTGCGGGGCGGGCTGTTTCTGTGGGGGAACCCCGTTCCCCCACGCCCCCTTACGGGGCGGGCTGTTTCCGTGGGGGAACCGGGTTCCCCCACGCCCCCCCGCCGGGGCGGGCTGTTTCCGTGGGGGAACCGGGTTCCCCCACGCCCCCCCGCCGGGG
>RSAS01000814.1:3428-3670 GCA_003934145.1 Candidatus Viridilinea halotolerans
CGGGCTGTTTCTGTGGGGAAACCGGGTTCCCCCACGCCCCCCCGCCGGGGCGGGCTGTTTCCGTGGGGGAACCACGTTCCCCCACGCCCCCCCGCCGGGGCGGGCTGTTTCTGTGGGGGAACCACGTTCCCCCGCGCCCCCCCCTGCGCGGGGCGGGCTGTTTCTGTGGGGAAACCACGTTCCCCCGCGCCCCCCCGCCGGGGCGGGCTGTTTCTGTGGGGGAACCACGTTCCCCCGCGCCC
>RSAS01000814.1:3770-3882 GCA_003934145.1 Candidatus Viridilinea halotolerans
CCCTGCGCGGGGCGGGCTGTTTCTGTGGGGAAACCACGTTCCCCCGCGCCCCCCCTGCGCGGGTTTAAGGGCGGACAGAAAACGTGTGCGCCCCCTTCTGGAATCGCATTGC
>RSAS01000653.1 GCA_003934145.1 Candidatus Viridilinea halotolerans
GCCCTCTGCCCCCTGACCCCTAACCCCTAACCCCTAACCCCTAACTCCCGATAGGAAAAGACCATGGCGCTAAGCAGACGTCCGACGAAGCGGTTGCCGTCCGACATGTCGCGGGTGGTTGAACCGACGTTGGCCCAAGAGCGTCCGTTTGGCAGCGGGGCGCTGCCGGGGCTGGCGGCGAGCCATCGTTTGGCGCAGTTGGATGCGCGCGAGCCAAACGCACCCTTGGTGCAACCCAAGTTGCTCTTGGGCGGGGCGAGCGGCCAGTATGAGCAGGAGGCCGATCGGGTGGCGGCGGGAAGTAGCCGCACGGCTTCGCCATTGCGGGCAGCCAGCACGGCGGGGCTAGAGCTGGCGCCGCCGCAGGCTGCTGCGTTGCAGCAAGCGCGTGGCGCTGGTCAGGCCTTGCCGGAACAGGTGCGAGCGCCGTTGGAGGCGCACTTGGGGCGCGACTTCAGCCAGGTGCGTGTGCATACCAGTAGTGCGGCGGATCAACTGAACCGCTCGCTGCATGCCCGAGCGCTGACGAGCGGCCACGACATCTTCTTCCGCCAAGGGGAGTTTGCACCAGGCCAAGCGCACGGTCAGCAACTGTTGCATCATGAACTGACCCACGTCGCCCAACAGGAGGCGGGCGGGGGTGAGGTGGTGCAGGCCAAGCTCATGTCTGCCGCCGATGTGGTGAAGCTCACCGGCAAACGCGGCGCACGCATCTTGGCCACCACAAGCTACGAGAAGGTGATTGATGTACTTAAGGACTATGAGAAGCTGCTGACGGTAGATAAAGCGGGCACCAAGAAGACCGAGCGGGCGACGCTGCTCGTGCGCTTGATTGGCGCTATTGATACCTGGATGCAGGGTGGTTCGCGCAGCTTCAACTTCTCCGAAGGCACACAGCGCAGCGAGAAGGAGGATACGAGGCTGAATGTCCTCTTAGAACTGAAGGAGCAGGCGGAACAAGAACATGCCGCTTTGGTGCGTATCAAAGCAGAACAAGAGAATCAGCAGCAGCAGCAGGGTCAGCAGCCCAAAGGACGCCAGCGTCGTGGCGCGATGATCATCGCCCACACCTCGCAGGATGTGCTGGCCCAACGGGCTGAGGATGCGGTGAAGGAGAAGAAGGTCAATAGCGGTGTCAAAAAGAAAGTCGGCAGCTTCTTTCACTACACCTTTGGTTTGAACTTCACCGTTTCAAACGCATTGGCAATAGACCCGAAGAATACACTTCTTCCTGCGGAAATTCATGAATTGCTGCGCGTAATGGACAAAGCTGCAGAAGACTACAAGATGCTGCTCGCGGCGGGCGTTGAGCCGGTGCGGGCGCTCTACTTGGCCTATATGGGGCTGCCCGAAGAGATGCGCCCCAACAGTCCCGCACCTGAAGCGCGGTTGGCGCTCTTGGTGAAGCGCCAGTTCTTGCAAGAGGCCCTCGACACGATTGGGAAGAGAGAGGCCAAACGCCCTCCCTTGGGCGGGAAAAAGCCGACGCTAGGCACCAAGATCAAACGGGCGATTGTGCCCGTGGCGAAGCAGGTTACCCCCGACACGGTGCTGGGCGCTGGGCAGGGCGTAGGTACAGCAGTGGGAACAGGCGCAGAGCAGTTGAGCAAGAATGTGCATAAGATTGGCGCAAAGATCCCCGTGATCGGCAAAATCGCCGATCCGGTCAAGCAGTACGGTGCGCAAACCAGCCAAGTGTCCGTGATTGGCACCCAGAGCCTCGGTTTCTTCCAGTCGGTCTACCATGTCTTTGGTGCCTTCAAGGCGCTTGTGAGTAAGAAATCCAAGGGGCTGGAGGTGCTGCAGGCATGGGACACGTTGGTTGAAGAAGTCCAAAAGATCATCATGCAGGGGGTGACCCTCGCCAACGCCGCGACAAAACTGGCAGGCGCGGTGCCCTCCACCGGCATCCCTGGGATTGGCATCGTCACGGGCGTCTTGAAGGGCATTCACAATACGATTGAGGGTCTCCGCACGCTCTACCATGGCATTAAAGAGCGCTCGCTGGCCAAGAAGGCGAAGGCGGCGGTCTCCGAGTTGGCGGGCGCCATCCAGATGCTGGCCAGGCGCAATTTTACGCTGACGGTGCGCTCGGCAGTTGAGGTGATCTCCAACGCCCTCTCGGCCATCGGCAGCGCCATCCAGACTGCGGGCGTGGCCGAGCCGGCCGGCACGATTGTGGGCACAATTGGGACGATCATCTCGGTGGGCAATACCGTGGTAAGCCTCGTTCAGGATAGCTACCGCGCTGGCGTGGCCCAAGAGGCGGAGATGCAGGCCCAGTCGGGCCAGGTTGGTTCCGATGTCAAGGTCTTTAAGCAGAACACCACCTGGGCCGTTACCGGCATCATCCTCGCGGCGAAAGAGGGCAACGGTATCGCGCTAGAGGAACTGAAGATCTATGGCGTAACGGCGAAGATGCTCGAGGAGTCGACGCTGGAGGAGATCCGCTCGTACATCATGAAGAAGGTGAAGGACGAGAAGGATGCGACGACGCTGGGCCAGAAGGCGATGATTGTGATGCCGAAGGCGTTGAAACAGAAGCTGGGCAAGTGGTAAAGGGGAGGGCGAAGCCCCCTTCTGGACGGGTGCGCGAGGGAACTTGGTTCCCTCGCCTACCCATTTTGATAGATCGGATGTTGCATGCGATCCATTTTCGAGGCAATAACCACCTTTCTCGAGGCGGATGAGTGGCCATTGCACCGCATCGGTGAGGATACGGCCTATAGCATGACTTTTCGCGGCGAGCATGGCCAGTGGACCTGTGTGGCCCAGGCGTATGAAGAGGAGCGCATGTTCATCTTCTATTCGGCATGCCCAGTGGCGGCCCCGCCGGAGCGCCGCAGTGCGGTCGCCGAGTTTCTGGTACACGCCAACTATGAGTTGGCCTTTGGCAACTTCGAGATGGAGTTGCCCACCGGCGATATTCGCTTCCGCACCAGTATCGCCCTGCCCGCCCAAGAGCTCGACTCCATCCTCGTCTCACAGGTGGTCTATGGCAATGTCTTAGCCATGGATCGCTACCTCGTGGGCGTGCGCGCCGTCGCCGAGGAGGGCAAGTCCTTTGAAGAGGCCTACCAGTTGGTGATCAACCAAGTTGAGGAGGAGTAGGGGGAGGCGCATCCTCCCGCAAAACCTGCCGGTAAGGGTGCGCGCGGGAACCTGGTTCCCGCGCATCCTCCCTCTAAGGGTGCGCGCGGGAACCAGGTTCCCGCGCATCCTCCCTCTAAGTGTGCGCGCGGGAACCAGGTTCCCGCGCATCCTCCTGCAAAACCTGCCGGTAAGGGTGCGCGCGGGAACCTGGTTCCCGCGCATCCTCCCTCTTTTGAACAGACCCAAACGAAAAAAAAGAGACTCTATGATTGGTGCCATTCAAACGAGCATCCGCGACCTCATCTATACCCACGGACACATTGACGCCGATGCGGTGGATGTGCGCTTTGCGCGTCCGTCGCGCCAGTGGGTGGAGGGCCTGCTGCTGCCGACGATCAATCTCTACCTCTTCAACATGGGGGAGAATCCCGATTTTCGTAATCGTGGCCCGCAGGTGACCCGCAATGAGCGCACGGCAACGATCAAGATGCCGTGCATTCGTGTTGATCTCAGCTTTCTGGTGAGTACCTTTTCGTCGGCGCTGCAGGATGAGCAACTGCTGCTGTGGCGCGTGATGGCGGTATGTTTACACTATGCGGCCATGCCTGCCGCGTTGCTCGCACCTGAGCTACAAGCGTTGGAGACAACCCTATTGACGAAGATCGCCCGCGATGCGGAGAGTAAACAGATTTTTGATCTCTGGAAAGGCCTCGATCTGCCGCCACGTCCGGCGCTGATCTACACCATAACGGTGCCGCTGGATGTCGCCTCTACGCTTGAAACACCCCTGGTACTGACGCGCAGCACGCGCTTTTCGCGCACGC
>RSAS01000398.1 GCA_003934145.1 Candidatus Viridilinea halotolerans
CAATCACCTATCCGTGACTTGCCGAGCGAATGTTCTGTCCGCCCTTAAACCCCGTGCGGCGGGGGCTTGGGGGCCCGGCCCCCAACGCATCCCCCCGTGCCCCAAGGTTTGACAGAAACTTTAAGCATATGCTACCATACTTTAGAGTAGGGAATCCTCACCCCTAACACGAGGTTGCAATATAACCTCCGGCTTTTTTCCTTTTTTTGTTGCGTTGGAGCGGTAAGTCCGCCACCACGCAACAAAACCTTCGGGGGCGGCGAAGCCCCCCCAAGCCCCCACCAAAGGTGGTGCAAAAGGAGCTGGCACGCATGAAGTTGCATGAGTATCAGGCCCGCGATCTACTGGCGAAGTATGGCGTTCCTGTCACCGGCGGTGGGGTTGCGACGACCCCCGCTGAGGCGCGCGCCATTGCCGAACAGTTGGGGCGGCGTGTCGTGGTGAAGGCGCAAGTCTTCGTGGGCGGGCGCGGCAAGGCCGGAGGGGTAAAATTGGCTGATAGCCCCGATCAGGCCGAAGTGGTGGCTGGGCAGATTTTGGGGATGTCCATTAAGGGCTTGACCGTCGAAAAGGTGTTGGTGGCAGAGGCGATTACCTATCAGAAAGAGATCTACCTCAGTGCTATTCTCGATCGCGGCTCGAAACAGGTGATGATGATCGCTTCCGCCGAGGGCGGCGTCGAGATCGAAGAGGTAGCCAAGACGAATCCGCAGGCCATTATTAAAATTCCGGCCCACCCAACCCTGGGCCTGCAAGACTATCAGGCACGTGAGTTGGCCTTTGCCATTGGCCTTAGCGATGGTAAGCAGGCCCGTCAGTTTGCCCAGATCGCAACGGCCCTCTACCGCACCTTTGTGGCCAGTGATGCCTCGTTGGTCGAGATCAATCCGCTGGTCATCCGCGATGATGGCAGTTTGCAGGCCCTCGACTCGAAGGTGCTGCTCGACGATAGTGCGCTCTTCCGCCACCCTGAATTGGCCGCACTCCGCGATTCCTCCGATGAGCCGGAGGCCGAGCAGGTTGCGCGCGAAGCCGATTTGACCTTCATCAAGCTTGATGGCAACATTGGCTGTATGGTCAACGGGGCCGGTTTGGCCATGGCGACGATGGACGTGGTCAAGCTCTACGGCGGCGAACCCGCCAACTTCCTTGACATCGGTGGTGGTGCCAGTAAGGATAAGGTCAAGAAGGCACTGCAGATCATTCTTGCCGATCCCAACGTCAAGTCGGTGATGTTCAACATCTTTGGTGGCATCACGCGGGTTGATGAAGTGGCCCGTGGTATCATTGCAGCGCTCGAAGAGGTGCCGACGCAGGTGCCAATGGTGGCCCGGCTAACGGGAACCAATGAGGCCGAAGGATTGCGCATTCTTGGCGAATCGCAACTCATCCCGGCGACGAGCCTCGCTGAAGCGGCCCAGAAAGCGGTCGCGGCAGCCCAAACAGCAGCCTAAGTTTTTACAGATTACCAAACGTCCCCAGGAGGTGGCGCGCCACTGTTGGCGCGATACTTGCTCGTATACTTGCGGGCATCCTGGGGGCGTTTGCTGTGGAGAAATAGTACCAAGATGGCTAAACGTGCGCTCATCACCGGCATTACCGGGCAGGACGGAAGTTACCTTGCTGAATTGTTGCTCAGTAAAGGCTATGAAGTGGTCGGTATGGTGCGCCGCACCAGTACGGTCAATTTTGAACGGATTAAGCATATTCAGCACGACCTGCAGTTGGTAACCGGTGATCTTGCTGATGAAGTTTCGTTGATCAATTTGCTCCGTGAAAATCGCCCTCAAGAGGTCTATAACCTTGCGGCGCAGTCTTTCGTGCAGACATCGTGGCACCAGCCAGTCTTTACCGGTGAGACGACGGCGATCGGGGTGACACGCATGCTGGATGCGGTGCGGCTTGTGGATCCGGCGATCCGCTTTTACCAGGCGAGTAGTAGCGAGATGTTCGGCAAGGTGCTTGAAGTCCCGCAGAAGGAGACAACCCCCTTTTACCCGCGCAGTCCCTATGGCGTGGCCAAAGTCTATGGCCACTGGATTACCGTGAACTACCGCGAGAGCTACGACATGTTCGCCTGCTCGGGCATTCTCTTTAACCATGAGAGCCCGCGGCGTGGCCTTGAATTTGTGACGCGCAAAATCTCGCATGGCGTGGCACGGATCAAAATGGGTTTGGATCACGAGTTGCGCCTCGGTAACCTTGATGCGCGCCGCGATTGGGGCTTTGCCGGCGACTATGTCGAAGCGATGTGGCTCATGTTGCAGCAAGATCATCCCGATGACTATGTCATCGCCATGGGTGAGACCCACCCGGTCAGCGAGTTTTGCGCCTTGGCTTTTGGCCATGTGGGCCTTAATTATCAGGATTATGTGGTATTGGACGAGCGCTTCATGCGCCCCGCTGAAGTTGACTTGTTGATTGGCGATGCGCGTAAAGCACATGAAGCGCTCGGATGGCAACCCAAAACGAGCTTCCCCGACCTTGTGCGCATGATGGTCGAGGCGGATCTACAGTTGTTGAAGGAGCAGTATCGATGACCCAGGCGGAGTTGCGGTTAATTGAGCAGGGATGGGAGGCACTGGTTGAGCGTCTTGGGGTCGCGGAGGCCACCCGCCTCGTGATGTTGCTCGACCGGCGCACGGGCAGTGCGTTGCAACATCTGCGCATGATCTCGACCACGCCGCCGACAAGTTCGCGGCGTGCGCTCAGCGCGATGCAACCGTTTAGTCAACTGGATCGATAATTGTCTGCCTTAGTTAACTCCTGACAACCAAGCTCTACTTTTTCTTTTCTCAATAGTGCCCCATATGGAGTTATACTGCATAAACCACGATCGTAACTGACGGTCGTGGTTTTTTGTTACTACCTGTGGGGAGGGAGCTATGTCCACGCGAACAATGAATGATCGCTACCGGGGCTTCCGTTATGTCGTCGAGGTTGATGGTGTGCCGCGGGCGGCCTTTGGCTACTGCGCCGGGCTGCACGATGTACTTCAACCAGTAGAATACTACGTTGGCGATGATGAGATCGATCTGCGCGATGTGGCCGATCCCGATCATCACGCTTTCCTCGTTTTTGCCCAAGGCGTTACTTTTGATGATGCGTTGCCCCATTGGCACGAGGTAGCCGAAGCGGGCCGCCCTGAGTTGCACAACGGGCGCATTATTGAGCACGACGCATTTGGTCGCCGCGTCGCGGCCTATACCTTTACGGCGGCTTGGCCGGCCTTCTTTCAAGCGGTGCGCTCCATGGGGGCACAGCCTGGTCGCCAGATCGACACTTTTGAGCTGGTCTGTGAGGAATTGTGTGAGGCGTAGTCCTGCTGTGGGGGCATGAACATAAGCCTTCCGGCGGGGGCACGGGGGCCTGGCCCCCGCAAAGCACCCTTCCGGTGGGGGTTCGGGGGCATGGCCCCCGCAAAGCACCCTTCCGGCGGGGGCGCGGGGGCCTGGCCCCCGCAAAGCACCCTTCCGGCGGGGGCACGGGGGCCTGGCCCCCGCAAAGCACCCTTCCGGCGGGGGCACGGGGGCATGGCCCTCAAAGGGTTTCACCTGTTCTGGCAAGGGCTTCCCAATGCGGTAAAACGCCTCATGGGTGCGTGCCAACACGTAAACTGCATTGGGACGGGCCAAACCGGGGCTGCGTACCGCAAAAAGCGGCAGTTTACCCCCATTTGGTGAAACCCTTTGAAGGGGCATGGCCCCCGCAAAGCACCCTTCCGGCGGGGGCACGGGGGCATGGCCCCCGCAAAGCACCCTTCCGGCGGGGGTTCGGGGGCATGGCCCCCGCAAAGCACCCTTCCGGCGGGGGTTCGGGGGCATGGCCCCCGCAAAGCACCCTTCCGGCGGGGGCACGGGGGCATGGCCCCCGCAAAGCACCCTTCCGGCGGGGGTTCGGGGGCATGGCCC
>RSAS01000966.1 GCA_003934145.1 Candidatus Viridilinea halotolerans
CGGATGGCCCTCACCCCCTGCCCCCTCTCCCACGTTGTGGGAGAGGGGGGAAGACGTTGAGATTCTTGGCGTTGCAATGCGGTCCCAGAAAAGGTTTGGGGCTCGCCCCAAGTTCCCTCTAACATCCTCACCGCATTTATAAAGATGAATATGGTTTCTCTGTTCTTTGCGGCCCTGTTGCTGCTGCTGCTGCTCTATCTGCCGGGTTGGGCGTGGAGCCGCCGTTTTGGTGTGCCCGCCGATGAGCTTGAACGCCACTTTGAACGTGTGGCCGTCGGGGCTTTGTGGTCGGGCTGGCTGACTCTTGTGCTCGCTGCGCTGGGAATTTTTACGATCTGGCTCTATGTTGCGCTCACCCTGGGCCTTGTAGCCGCCCTTGTCTTCAGATCACATCCGCGCTCCCCGCCGCCCGCCCCCCTAACGCAACGCTGGGAGCTTGTGGCCTTTGGGGCGCTGCTTTTGGTGACGCTGCTGCTGGTGGTGCGCCCCTTCGAGACGGTGCTTGGCGTGCGTGATGCCGGGGTCTATGCCAATACGGGCTTGGCGATTGCCCGCACGGGCAGTTTGGTGCAGGATGATCCCTTGCTGGCGCGTTGGGGCCAGGAGGCGGAGGCGTCTGATGCTGCGGTGGCTGGCCCGGCGCGCCAGGTGCTTACCAATTATCTGATTAGTCAGCCGCGTGAGCGCTATATTGCCAGTCGTTTGCGGGCGGCGGGCTTTTTTGTCAATGAGGGTGAGTTGGCGCAGGGGCGGGTTGTCCCGCAGGGGCTGCACCTGCTGCCCGCTTGGATTGGGCTGCTGACGGCTTTGGGTGGCCCTTACTTTGGCCTCTTTGCGCCAGGGTTGTTGGGTTTGCTGGGGGCCTGGAGTGTGGGCATGCTGGGGCGGCGTCTGGCTGGGCCGTGGGTGGGCCTGCTGGCCATGGTTTTTTTGGCGCTGAATGGTGTGCAGATCTGGTTTGCGCGCTATTCAACGGCGGAAACAACGGCGCAGTTTTTGATTTGGGTGGGTTTGTATTTTTTTGCCGTGGCGTTTGGGGGGACAGAGCGGCGAGGAGACGGGGAGGTGGGAGGCGAGGAGGCGAGGGGGCGGAGCGGCGAGGAGGCGGGAGGCGAAGAGGCGGTAACGCGCCCGGTGGTGACGGCGCTGCTGGCTGGTGTGGCGATTGGTCAGGTGGCGCTGACGCGCATCGATTTCTTTTTGTTGGGGCCGGTGTTGGCCTTTTTGCTCTATGTCGGGCTGACGCGGCGTTGGCAGGTGGTGCATACGGCGCTGGCTGTCGGTTTGGGTTTGATGCTATTGCATGCGGGTTTGCATGTGCTTTTTGTGGCGCGGGCCTACTTTTTTGATACGGCGCACGAGCGGCTGCTGCGCGATTATGCCCTGGTGGCGCTCTTGGCGGTGCCGTTTCTGACGCCTGTGCTGCGCACGGTCTTTCTGGAGGGGGCACGCAGCGCTCTGGTGCGTCCGTTGCGTCTGCCCGGCGGCGTGGAATTGGATGGCTGGGTGCGCTTGGGGCTTGAAGTGGGCTTGCTGCTGGCGCTGGTGGTTGCCTTGCTGGTGCTACGGCGGCATGCCCACTGGCTGCTGCGCATGGAGGCGGCGCTGCTGGCGCAGCGGCGGCGCTGGCTCAATGGCTTGCTCGTGGGCATATTGCTGCTGGGGGGCTATGCCTATTTGGTGCGTCCGGCGATTCTGGATAGCGACATCCTCTTTAATACGCGCGGTGGTTGGGGCGATCCGCTGCGGCGCGCTGCCGCGCTGGTGGCAGCGGATGTGCGCGCCGGGCGCATGAGCATCGAGGAGGCGCGTAACCAGGCGGGGGTCGTGCTGCAACCTGGCCCGCTCTGGGAGGCAACGCCTGCGGCGGCGGCGACGGCGGCGCTGCGCGAGCAGTTGCTGGCAGAGCGCGGGCCGTGGACGGGGCCGCTGAGCAACCAGACCACCAATTGGCTGCGCGTGCAGGGGTACGTTGGTGCGCCGATCCGTATTCCGTTGCGACTTTGGTATAACGAGTATGGCAGCATGAGTTGGTGGCAGCGCATAACGGTTGATCCGACGACCTTGACCTCGGAACCGGCCCCGCTCAATCCAAAGTACCTGATTCCCTTGGCCAACCTTGTACGCGTGGGCTGGTACCTTTCGCCATTGGGCCTTGTGTTAGGCATCGTCGGCTACGCGCTCTGGCTGCGGCGCGGGCTGAATAGCGCAAGTTGGCTCTTTCTGAGCGTGGCGCTCGTGGGCACCCTCTTCTACGTGCGTCAAACGTATGGCACCTCAGATCAGCACTACATCTACATTCTGCGCCGCTTTGTGCCAATCACCTACCCCGCCTTGAGCCTCGGCATGGCCTTCGCGTTGGTGGCGTTGGCGGGCTGGCGCGGGCCAAGAACAAGCTCTTCTCCCGCCCCTGAGCAAGGCAATGCCGTGGAACATAGTTCCCCGCCTCCCGCCCCTGAGCAAGGCAATGCCATCGAACATAGTTCCCCCTCTCCCGCGACGCGGGAGAGGGGGCCAGGGGGTGAGGGCCACCCCAGCCATGCCCATGCCCATTGGCAACGCGGGCGCGTCGCCTTAGCGACCAGCCTCGCGCTGCTCCTGACGATCTTTTTCCTCTTCACGAATCGGCCCATCATTGGCCATGTGGAGTATCGCGGGGCGCTGACGCAACTGGATGGCTTAGCGGCGCAATTCACGCCGGGGCGCGATGTGCTGCTGATGCGCGGTGGTGCGCCGATCCACGCCGAGGCGCGCGACGTGCCCGATATGGTGGCGACGCCGCTGCGTTTTGGTTATGGCCTAGATGCTTTTGCGGTGAAGAGTACGCGCCCCGGCGAATATGCCAATGATCTCGCAGCGGCGGCGCGGCGGCTCTACAGCCAAGGCCACACGGTTTACCTGCTGCTGAGTGCTTCCGGGGGCAGTTTTGCGCTACCCGGTTTTGCGCTAGAGCCGGTGGGCACCTTCACGCTGGATGTGCCAGAATTTGAACAGCTCACCGACCAGAAGCCGCGCAATGTCTCAGCGTTGAGCCTGAGCTTTGCGATCTACCGCTTGGTGCCCGGCGATGAGGGGCGCGTGGCGACGGCGGTGCTGCCATTGACACCCGCTGATTTTGCGGCGCAGGTGGTGGGCTTCCACCGCCCGGAGCTACGGCGCGATGGCACGCCCTATGCGTGGAGCAACGGCGATGCCATCCTGCGTTTACCGTGGGCAACGGAAGGAACCGTGCGCGAGCTTGAACTCACCCTGGCGGGCGGCGAACGGCCGGCGCACCTGGGGCCAGCCGAGGTCTGCCTGAGCGCCCTGCCAGAGGATCGGCTCTGGCCGAGCCACACGGGCGAGGGGGTAGACTTGGGTTGTTTCGTACTGACGGAAGACGCAACGGCGGTGGTAGTGCATTTGGATGCTCAGGCACTACCACCGACGCCCAGCGGGACGCTGCTGCTACGCCTGCGCAACCGCCCTTGGATTCCAGCGCTAGAAGATGCGCGCCAGAACGACCGGCGCAATCTAGGCGTGCAGATGGAGGCGGTGCGCTGGCGGTGATGTACGACTACTCCTGTTGCGCCAGCCACTGCTCCAGGTCGTTGCGGCCAGTGAAATCGAGCAGCGCCTCGGCCAGATCAAGCATCTGGATGGCGGTGAGGGTTTGCACTTGCGCCGTCGATGCGTCGCTCAATGGCCCACAGCGGCGCGCGAGTTGGCGTAACAACACCTCAAGATGACCCTTCTCGATGTCCTTCTCGATGCCCTTCTCGATGCCTTTCTCGATACCTTCGACACGGCCCTCTTCCTTCCACTTGCTGATCAAGGGCGATTCGGGGATGCCATAATGATCATAGCGGATAATTTGTTCGGCCATGGCTGCAAGCTCCTTATCCGTACATAAGAGGAGGAATTCGGCCA
>RSAS01000225.1 GCA_003934145.1 Candidatus Viridilinea halotolerans
TGGGGGGGGTATGCACCAGGCTGGCGATAGTGGCGGCGACCTCTTCGGGCTGGAGCATGTTGGCGCGGTTCCATTCGCCGGGCACGCTATCCCAGAGGCTCGTATCGGTGGCGGCGGGGAGGAGTGAGGTGACACGGATGCCCCGGGGGCGCAACTCTTCGCGGACGGCGCCGAGCAGCCCCATGGTGGCGTGTTTGGCGGCGCTATAGGCGGCCCAGCCGGGGAAGGCTTGGCGCGCCGCAACCGAGGCGACGTTGAGCAGCAGGCTGCCTTGATGCAAATGGGGCGCAGCATATTTGCAGATGAGAAAGAGGCTCGTCACTTGGACGCGCAGTTGCTCGTCCCACTCCGCGAGGCTGATCTGCTCGAAGGGCTTGACCAGCGCGGAACCGACGCTGTGGATCACCACGTCAATGCCGCCATTGTAGGCGGCATGGGCCATGAGCGCACGCACGTCACCCTCTTGGGTGACATCGCAGGCCATGTCGCTCACTTCGGCACCCGAGGCCGCCACACCACTGGCCGTCACGGCTAAGAGATCGCGTGAACGCGCTGCCAATACGAGCCGCACGCTAGGCTTAGCCAACGCGAAAGCGGTCGCCCGCCCAATGCCGCGACTCGCTCCGGTGATGAGAATAGTTTTTGGTTGGTGCATAGCAGGAGAACAGAAGAACAGGAGAACAGAAGAACAGGAGAACAGGAGAAGAGACGCGTGTCGTGTTGGCGGCGTAGCCGCCAACACGACACAAAAGCACCTATCCCTCAAACGAGCGAGTGCGGTTGACGTGGGCCATGAACTCGGCACGCGTCTTGGGATCGTCGCGGAAGACACCGCGCATCGCCGAGGTCACCATGCTGGCGTTGGCTTTCTTCACGCCACGCATGACGGAGCACATATGCACCCCTTCGGCGACGACGGCTACGCCGAGTGGATCGAGGCGGTCGTTGATGAAATCGGCAATCTGGACGGTCATGCGCTCTTGGACTTGCAGGCGTCGGGCGAACATTTCGACGATGCGTGGGATTTTGCTGAGGCCGACCACTTTGCCCTGCGGGATGTAGGCGACGTGAACTTGGCCCATAAAGGGCAGCATGTGGTGTTCGCAGAGGCTAGAAAAGTCAATGTTCTTAACGAGTACCATCTCATCGTAGCCCACACTGAAGATGGCATCGTTGATCAGCGCATCGGGATCAATGTGGTAGCCAGCGGTGAGTTCGGCGTACATCTTCGCCACGCGCGAGGGGGTCTTGAGCAGCCCTTCGCGTTCGGGTTGCTCGCCGATACCGATAAGGATCTCGCGCACGGCATCTTCGGTACGCGGGTCGGAGCCATAACTGACGCCTTCGAGCTTACCACGCCCGCGTACAATCAGCGGCTCGTAGTCGTGGGTATCAAAATCGCTGACGACAGCGTGGTGGTGGCCATTGCCATTGGTATGCAACATAGTCATAGGGTGGTTATCCATTGGTCAGGCCGCGTGCGGCCCACTATAAGTAAAGGTATTGTTACGCGTCTCCCAGAGCTTGAGGTGGCACAAGCGCCCTTCGAAGCGCGGCGCGAGCTCGCCCCACAGGTAGACGACGATGTTTTCGGCGGTGGAGGGCTTGTCGGCAAACGCGGCCAGCTCACGGTCAAGGTGGTGGAAGTCCAACTGATCCAGCACCGAGCGCACGGTGCGATCCAGCGCTTCGAGATCGATCACCATGCCGGTTGCTGCATCAACTGTGCCAGCGATGCTCACTTCCAGCGTATAGTTGTGGCCATGGCCGTTAGGGTTGTTGCATTTGCCATAGATCGCCCGATTCTCTGCGTCGGAAAGGCTAGGGGCGTGTAAGCGGTGGGCGGAAGCAAAGGTGTAGGCGCGAGCAAAAATGGTTTCGTCGGCCCCATCGTAATCGGCCCAGAGATCGGATTGTTCGTAGAGGCGCAGGTGCGCCAAACGAGCTACCGTCGGCAGACGGGCAGCGATCAGTTGCCAAAGGACACGCACCAGATTCTCGGTGGTCGGCATCTGTTCTTTGAAGTAGGGCGTATCCTCATTGAGGTGTTTGTGGTCAAACTCCTCCAACACCGTATTGACCAGGGCCTTCAAGTCGGTCATATTCATCACCATGCCGGTCGCCGCATCGAGCGTGCCCGTAATGGTTACTTCCAACCTATAGTTGTGGCCGTGGCCGTAGGGGCTAATGCATTTGCCAAAGACACGCTCGTTTTCAGCGTGACTCCAGTCATCACGCCAGTAGCGGTGGGCAGCCGAAAATTCAAAACGGCGCGTTGCCGTGAGCATAGCGGACTTCCTTGGCTTGTTGATACTTTGCACACTCTTAGCATACCACATGCAAATGTTTTGTCAAGGGTGTGCGAAGAGACTCACGGTGGGTACCACGGCACCTCTGTGGCATGCTTTTGTCAGGTGAAACCCTTTGATGTATACTCCCTTTTAGAGGAAGCAGGGTGCTCTACATGCTTTCAAATTGGAAAGTAACGCTAATTTTTCAGATAATGTTTTGGGTGTGACCAAAATGTGTAGGTAGGGGGTGCGGGGGAACCTGGTTCCCCCGCATTTCCCCCTGTCCGGCGGGGTTGTAGGGCACCGCCCTACAGATTCCAGTCACACCCTAATGTTTTGGAACCTCCAAGGTGGTGGGTGGGTTTTCCGGGGAGGGCTTCGCCCTCCCCGAACCCCTCCCCTTCACGATATCTTTATCTGAAGAACTACACAAACCATCTGCTCTCCTGCTCTTCTGTTCTTCTGTTCTTGCGCTAAAGGAGGCCGTAGCATGACCACTGCCAACCGTTTCTGGCCCGTTGTGGGGCTCGCCGGAATCGTTGTGTTCGCCTACACGATTACCCTCCTGCTTGATCCAATCAACCCGTGGCCCTCTTTTGTGCTTCTCTCCGTGCTTGGCTTGCTTGTGTTGATGCTTACGCTTGGTGGCGGTTGGCGCGAGGTGGAGCCAGGGTATGCCATCATTCGCCGCGATACGACAGGTAATTTTAAGGCCTTTAGCGAGGGGTATTATCTCTTCGTGCCCTTTTTGCACACCATCGAAGCGGTTATGCCCAACTACCCGGTGCGTTATGAAGATGAGATTGAACGCATTCAGACGCGCACGTTTCGCGTAGGTGCCATTGAAAAGATGCGAGTACGGGTCAATTATCACATTTTCAATCATGTGACTTGTTACACCAATCTCGTACCAACGATGGCGGATCGCATCCGGGAGTTGGAGCAGCATGAACGTCTGAAACGCACCGAGACGCGTATCTGGCTGAAGGCGCTTGATGAGGCATTGCACCAGCGTGTGGACGACAGTGTGCGCGACGAGATCTGGGCTTGGTCGGAGAGTCTGGAGCATGACGATCGGCTGACGCTTCAGACGCCCTTTCCTGCTCCGGCTGGGGCTGAATACGACCCCTACGGCCTTAGTCTCAATCGGCAGAAGTTGGCCCAGAAGGTGCGCGACGACATCAACCGTGTGGTGGCGCGTTATGGTTTACGTGTTGATCAGATCGTCTTTGAACTGATTGAGTTGAACTACGAGTTCATCAAGGCGCGCACCGAGAATCGTGACCGCGATTTGGCTAAAGCGGTACACGAGGCGCGCATTGCGGCAGCGGCCATCCGCGAGAAGGGTTTTGCCGAAGCGGAAGTGCGTGCCCACAACCTCGCGCTACTGCTCGATGAGTTGATCAACAAGCGCGGCTTGAGTATCCAGGACACTCTTGTCGGCGAGATCGTGCGTGCCGCGTTCTACAGTGATGGCGAGATGATCTGGCAGGCGGCGCTGCAGCAACCCAAGAGCGATGGCCCAACGAAAGCGGCGTAGGGGTTGCGCCTGAGCGGAATCCTCCCGACGGGGTTTGGGGCATGGCCCCACGCAATGCTTCTGCCCGGCGGGGGT
>RSAS01000617.1 GCA_003934145.1 Candidatus Viridilinea halotolerans
CCAATACCCAATACCCACATGCCTCTTCACACCACCCTTGCCACCCTTTCGCGCCGTACGCAACGGATGCTGCGCGAGGTACGTCAATCGGTCGCAGCCCTTCCGACGCTCTACGCCGAATCGGTAGAGGTGCTGGATAGCGTTGGCGCCGAGGTGCGCCACTGGCTTAGACAGCAGCGTACCGATGGCTTGGCACTCGTCGTCTTACCGCCGCAGCATGTCCCCACTTCGGCGCCCCTCTTTGGTGCGACACGGCGCATGCGGCGCTACATGCAGCGCTGGGGGCGTGTTGCCTATTGGCGGCTGTGGGCGCAGCGCCATACGCTTAAAATGTCCAGCCTTGCCTACCATCAGTGGATGCACGACAACATCGATCCGCTCTTCGGGCGTGAACGCTACCATCAGTTGCGGGCGCTTTCGGGCGGGCGGGCCGAGAACCTGAGTCCGGTGCAGCGCCGTGCCAATATTACGCTCGGCTGGGGCAGCACCGCGGCGGGACTCTCCATTGGGGCAGTCGTCGTCGGTATCCCCATTGGCCCTGTCTCTCTCGCTTTTGGCGCAGCAATTCTCCTTCTACTGCCCAGTTTTCAGATCATCTACAAAAAAGCCTTTGCCGAACGACGCCTGAGCTACGCCCATGTGGGCCTTCTCTACTACATTGGCGTCTTTGCCACCGGCAACCTGGTTGGGGCTGCTTGCGGCATCCTCTTTGCCTCATTAGCCTATAAGGTGGCCGCACTGAGTGAAGCGAGTTTCCAGCAGCAGATGGTGAGTGTGTTTGAGCAGCAGCCCCACACGGTCTGGCGCGTGATCGATGGTGTGGAACTCGAAACGCCCTTTAGTGAAGTGCAATGCGGCGACATCCTGGCCTTTCAGGCGGGGCAACATCTGCCAGTAGATGGCGTGGTGGTCGCAGGGGCCGCTGCCATTGATCAGCATATGCTTACCGGCGAGGCGCAGTTGGTAGATGTTGGCGTGGGCGACCCGGTTCTGGCGGCGACGCTGCTGGTGCGAGGGCGCATCCTCGTGGAGGTGCGTGAGGCTGGGGCGGCGACGACGGCGAACCAGATTGGCCTATTGCTCAGCCGTTCGGCACAGCATCGCCTCTCGCTCGAAGAGAAGGCACTCAAGATTGCGGACGAGGCGCTTGTGCCGACGCTGGTTGGGAGTAGCCTGGCACTGCTGCTGCATGGCCCGATCAGTGCCGTAGCGCTGATTGGTTGCAACTACACGATTAATATGGCGTGGGCTACGCCGGTGCTGATGCTCAAATATCTCAATCAGAGCATGCATATGGGTGTTTTGGTGAAGGAGGGTGATGCGTTAGAATGTTTGGCGAAGGTTGATACGGTGATTTTTGATAAGACGGGCACGCTCACGCTGGAACAGCCCCATGTGGTGGCACTGCATCCTGTCGAAGGCGAAGATGCCGCACGGGTGTTGCGCTTGGCAGCGGCGGCGGAGCATCGCCAGACCCATCCGCTCGCCAAGGCCATTCTTGCGGCGGCGGCGGAAGCGCAAGAGGTTCTCCTGCCGGTTGAAGAGGCGAGCTACGAGGTGGGCTACGGCCTCAAGGTGCGGCTCGCTGGCCCGCACGAAGCAGGGACGCTAGTGCATGTCGGTAGCCTCCGCTTCATGGAGCAGCAGGCGCTAGCCATCCCGCCCGAATTGGCGCCGCTACACGACGCAGCCCACGAACGGGGGGCGGCCCTCGTCTGGGTGGCCGCCAACCATGCGATCATCGGGGCGCTCGAATTGGCCGCAACCGTTCGCCCAGAGGCGCACATGGTCATTGCGGCGTTGCAGCAGCGCGGCATCGAGTGTGTGATCATTTCGGGCGATCAGGAGGCACCGACGCGCCATTTGGCGGCCAGCCTGGGCATCAGCCGCTTTGTTGCCAACACCCTGCCGAACCACAAAGCGGAGCATGTCGCCGCCTTGAAAGCGGCAGGGCGCACCGTCTGCTTCGTGGGCGATGGCATCAACGACGCGATTGCGCTCAAAGAGGCCGACGTATCGGTCTCGCTGGCCGGTGCGACGACTGCCGCCATCGATACCGCGCAGGTGGTCTTGCTCGATGCGGATCTGCGCCAACTCTTGCTGCTGTTTGATCTGGTGGAGCGCATGCATGGCGAGATACAGCAGAACTTCACGGCCAATATCGCCTGGAGCCTGTTCGCCACCGGGGGCGTCTTTCTCTTCCAGGGCGGCTTTGCAATGACCCAACTCCTCTACAGCGCCTCGGTCGCGAGTACGATTGGGTTGATCTCCGGTGGCGGTGCAGGGGCGGCGACGCCGCCCTCGCACCGCCAACCCAGTGGGGATGTGTGAGGGGCTACGCCTTTCACACCTTTTACCGGAACCCCATCTGCTGCCCAATCATACCAATTGCGATTGAATTGTCCGCATTATCGTCATGCTGAGCGCAGCGAAGCATCTCTTTGAGTTAGACAAGGTTTCAGAAAGGGACTTCTCGCTTTACAATCGTAGTGCCGACTTTAGTCGGCTCCCCGTCGCACCCCAAGACCTCAGCCGACTAAAGTCGGCACTACCTAGGTGGCGCAAACTGTAAAGTTGCCACGAACCATGTCTTACGAAGAGAGACCCTTCGCTGCGCTCAGGGTGACAATGCGATAGGCTCGATAGTAAATGGTATCACGAGAATTTGAGGTAACCTATGCAGCGCCGTGATCTTCTCAAGCTCCTCGCTTTGATCTGCTTGGGTGGTGGCAGCAGTGCTTGTGGTACAGGCGGGGGTAGCGGGGGTGGGATGGCGCGCAGAGGGCGAACCATCGTGATTGGTGCTGGGCTTGCGGGCCTTGCAGCGGCAAGGGAACTGCGGCACAACGGAGAGGACGTGGTTGTTTTGGAGGCGCGCGACCGGATCGGCGGGCGTCTTTGGACGAGTAGTGCATGGCCAGACATGCCGCTTGATCTGGGGGCAACGTGGATCCATGGCGTGCGCAGCAACCCTATGACTGACTTGGCCGATGCGCTACAGGCCCGTCGTCTGGTGACGAGCTACGACAAGTCGGCCACGTACCATACCAACGGCCAGTTGCTCACTGACGCCGAAGAAGCGCATAGCGAAGCGCTAGGCAATCAGGTGCGTATGGCGTTGCACAACGCACAGCAGCGGGATGCTGATGTTACGGTGCGTCAAGCCGTGGCCGCACTCACGCAGCAGGTGCAGCCGTCATTGGCAGCAACACGTCTGCTCAACTTTGTGTTAAGCAGTGAGATCGAACATGAATATGCGGGTAGTGCTCACCACCTCTCCGCCCATTGGTATGATAGTGCTGATGAGTTTGAGGGTGATAATGCGCTGTTTGTGCATGGATTTCAGATCATCACCGATTATTTAGCAACTGATCTGCTGATCGAACTTTCACAAGTAGTCAAAGCGATCGTCTGGGGCGAGCATGAAGTGCGGGTTCTCACCGAGAGGATGACCTTCACTGCTGACCGTGTCGTGGTTACGTTACCCCTTGGCGTATTGCAGAGCAGCAGCGTGCAGTTTACGCCTGAACTACCGAGCGCGAAGCGCCATGCGCTTGCAGCGCTCGGCATGGGGGTGTTGAACAAGTGCTATCTGCGTTTCAGCCGAGCTTTTTGGCCTCATGACATCGATTGGTTGGGGCATGTTTCAGCCCAACACGGCGTCTGGAATGAATGGGTGAGTTTTCAGCGCGTCGCCCAGATGCCCATCTTGCTCGGTTTTAACGCTGCCGACCATGGCCGCGAAATTGAGGCGTGGTCTGACCAGCAGATTGTGGCGAGCGCCATGGAGACCTTGGGGATCATGTTTGGCTCTAACATCCCTCAGCCCAACGCCTACCAGATAACGCGCTGGGCAACTGATCCGTTTGCACGGGGCGCGTATTCGTACAACGCGCTCGGCTCAGCGCCAGCCATGCGTGACACGCTCGCAATGCCTGTAGAGGGCAAACTCTTCTTTGCAGGCGAGGCGTCACATAGCGCACATTTCGGCACAACGCATGGTGCCTATCTATCGGGGCTGCGTGTGGCCGAGCAGATCTTATACCAAATCCGATAGCCGATAGCCGATAGCCGGACATGGCGTCTCAATGCGCTTGAATGTCATTAGGCATGCGGTCTGTTCAAATGTGTAGGTAGGGGGTGCGGGGGAACCTAGTTCCCCCGCATTTCCCCCTGTCCGGCGGGGTTGTAGGGCACCGCCCTACAGATTCCAGCCACACCCAATTGATAATCAGCAAATGACCGCGTTGCAACGTATCGCTACCGGGGGAGGGGGTGATCGGCTCTCGGCCCTACTCCCCCTTCACGACGGTCCAGAGATCGCTGAAGATGCCCGTGTCATCGGTGAGCTTGATCCATTCAAGGCGGTTGTGCATGGCATCATCGGGGGCAAAGCCCGCTGCGTAGAGCGCCTGAACCTCGGCAGAGATGAGGGGCAGCGCCGCTTGGTTGGGTGTGGCGTAGCCGATGTAGTCCGCGTTTTGGGCGGCGATGTCGGGGCGCAGCAGGAAGTTGATGAAGACGTGGGCCGTGTAGCTGTTGGATGATTCGCTCAGGATGACCAGGTTGTCCATCCAGATCGCGCCACCCTCTTCTGGAACGACAAAGTTGATCGCGGGATTGCCTGAAAATTCGCCCGCGATGCCGAGACGGGCCTGCATCGCGGTGCCATTCCAACAATGGGCGATGACATATTCGCCTGAGGCCAATTTGCGGTTCACATCCGCACTGGTATAGGCCGCGAGGAAGGGCTTTTGGGCGATCAGAAGCGCCTGGGCTTGGGCCAACTCTTCAGGCATGGTGCTGTTGTAGGAAAAACCGAGGAATCTGAGCGCCGCGCCCGGTGTTTCGCGCTCGTCGTCGAGCATGCTGAATTGGTTTTGATAAGCTGCGATCGCTGCCGGATCAAAGAGCGCCGCCCAACTGGTAACGCCCTGCGGAAAGAATTCGCTATTGTAGGCGATGCCGGTCATGCCAAACATGTAGGGGATGGAATAGGTATTGTCGGGATCGAAGTAGGGGTTGAGGTAGTTGGGATCGAGGTGGCGCAGGTTGGCGAGGAGAGTCTTGTCAATAGGCTGCAACAGATTCTCGCCGGCTAAGGTCTGTACAATATCGGGCGAGGGCACGACAATGTCGTAGCCGCTCGTGCGGGTACGCACTTTGGCGACCATCTCTTCAATTGAACCAAAGAAATCGTTGACTACTTTGACGCCATATTCCGCTTCAAATTGCTCTAGTAGACCGGGATCAATATAATCGCCCCAGTTGTAGAAATAGAGCGTTGTGGCGAGGCGTGAGCGATCCACGCCATCCACCAGCTCACTGCTGGTGGTCGCCGTGGGTTGCGGCGCAACGGCTTGGGGCGTGGGATTGGTGCATGAGGCGAGTAGTAGCACGAACAGGATCATGGAGATGGGGGAACGAGTGATATTCATCTGGCTAATTATGTCCTTCTGCTCTGCTCTCCTGCCACATGGCAACGTACCATGCCACCGCCAATGACTGGCAGCGCTTCGGGCATGACCTGGTGGCAGATGTCGCGTGCCTCGGGGCAGCGCGGTTGGAAGGGGCAGCCGCCCTCTGCGGGGGATGCGGCGCTGGTGCTGGCTTCGTCGTGCTGGCGGCGCTGCGCGGCGCGGGCGCGCTGCGCGGCAACGTCGGGGACGGGGACGGCGGCGAGGAGCATCTGGGTGTAGGGGTGGGCCGGCTCTTCGTAGACCCGTTGCGCCGGGCCGCTCTCGACGAGGTAGCCGCTGTACATGACCCCGATGTTGTTGCTGATGTGTCTGACGACGTTCAGGTTGTGGCCGATGAAGAGGTAGGTGACGCCGCGCTGCGCTTGGATGTCCATGAGCAGGTTGATCACTTGGCCCTGGATTGAGACGTCGAGGGCGCTGGTGGGTTCGTCGCAGACGATGAGCGCTGGTTCGACTGCGAGCGCCCTGGCGATGGCGATGCGTTGGCGTTGTCCGCCCGAGAGTTCGCGGGGCAAGCGATGCAGGTATTCCGGCGTTAAGCCTACCTGGCCCAAGAGTTCGCTCACCGACGCATCACGCTGCCGACCTGGACGAAGCCCCTGGTGGCGGGTGAGCAGTTCACCAACAATGGTGCCGACGGTGTGCGCCGGATTGAGGGCTGAGTAGGGGTCTTGGAAGATGGCCTGCACTTCGCGGCGGTAGGCGAGCAGTTCGCGCCCCTGAAGCGTGGCTATCGCGCGTCCGGCGACGCGGATCGTGCCGTGGGTGGGCTCAAGCAGGCGCAGCAGCGCCCGTGCTATGGTGGATTTGCCCGATCCCGACTCGCCGACGAGGCCGAAGGTGGTTCCCGCTGCGATGCTCAGGCTCGCTTCGCGCACGGCGCGCATGGGCGCGGCCTGACGCCACGGCAGGCGGCGTCGTGCGGCGAAGGTGACGTGGAGATTCTCGATCTCGACGAAGGGCGGGGTGGGGGCGTTCAACGTAGCACCATACATTCAATCTCGTGGAGGCGCATGCAGCGGCTCGCTTGGCCTTCGTTCAATGGCTGGAGTACGGGCGCGTACTGGCGGCATGCCTCGGTCGCGTAGCTACAGCGCGGATGAAAACGGCAGCCGGTCGGCCATTGGTTCGCACTCGGCACCATGCCGGGCAGCACCGGCAAACGCATGCCGGGCCGCTCGTGCTGGGCGAGCGCACTGAGCAGCGCGGCGCTGTAGGGGTGGCGCGGCATCTGGAAGAGTTCCTGTGTGGGTGCCTGCTCCACCACCTCGCCCGCGTACATCACCAGCACATGGTCGCAGACCTCCGCAATCACCGCGAGGTCGTGGGTGATGACGATCAGCGCCATGCCGAGTTGGCGCTGAATGTCGGTGAGCATGTTGAGGATCTGCCCCTGAACGGTGACATCGAGCGCGGTCGTGGGTTCGTCGGCGACGAGGAGGCGTTGGTTGCAGGCGAGGGCGCGGGCGAGGGTGACGCGCTGCGCCAGGCCGCCTGAGAGTTGGTGGGGGTAGTCATCGATGCGCTGGCGGGGGTTGGGCACTCGCACCAGCGCCAGCAGTTCGATAGCGTGCTCGCGTGCTTGGTGTCGCCCTAGGCCGTGGTGGCGGCGCAGAGGCGCAATGAGTTGCTGCCCGACGCTCTGTAGCGGGTCGAGCGCCGCCATGGGCTCTTGAGAGACCATGGCGATCTCGCGGCCACGTACCCGCCGTAGTTCCGCTTCGGGCAGACCGACAAGGTTGCGTCCGCTGAGCCAGATCGCGCCGGCACTGATGCGGCCCGGCGGGGGAATGAGGCCGAGCAGCGCGAGCGCGGTCATGCTTTTGCCCGAACCCGACTCGCCAACAATGCCTAGCGTCTCGCCGGGGGCAAGGTTGAAGGAGACATCGTGCAGGATCGTCAACGTTTGCCCTTGGGGGCTAGGGAATTCTACGGCGAGGCCGCGCACCGCGAGCAGTTCGGTGGTTGGCGGCAATAGATTGGGCGTGGTAGGGAGTGATGGAGCATGATGACCCTCACCCACGAACCCCCCTGCATTGCGTTCGGGAGCAGATAGCACGTTTGCTTCTGATGTCGCGGATAGGCGCTTGGACTGTGACGGATGGCCCTCACCCCCTGCCCCCTCTCCCACGTTGTGGGAGAGGGGCGAAGATAATGCTTTCTTCTGCGCTCCTTTGTTCCCTTGTGCGGTAACATCCAACGCATCGCGCAGACCATCGCCCAGCAGATTGAAAGCCAGCACGGTGATAGTCAGAGCGAGACCAGGCGGAAAGGGGAGAAAGGGCTGGCGCATGAGAAAGCTCTGCGCAGCGGCGAGCATACTCCCCCAACTCGGATCGTTTGCGGTAGCCCCCAAGCCCAAGAAGCTGAGCGAGGCCTCGATCAGCATCACAACCGCGCAGAACTGCGCCGACTGCACAATCAGCGGCGGGGCGATGTTGGGCAGGATGTGGCGTAGCAGAATGGCGGGCGCGGCGATGCCCCCCACCTTGGCGCTTGCTACATAGAGCCGTTCGCGCTCGACTAAGACGAGGCCACGGGTTAGGCGCAGGTAATTAGCCGAGAGGAGCAGGCCGATCGCAAGAATGACATTGCTCATCCCCGGCCCCAGCAGCGCCAGGATGGCGAAGGCGAGGATCAGCGGCGGCAGCGTGATGAGCATATCAACCACCACCATTGCCATGCGGTCAACGATGCCCCGGTAGTAGCCGGCGAGCAGACCGAGCGGGATGCCCAGCAGTGCCGCGAGGCCGGTGGCAAAGAAGGCGGCTTGCAACGAGATACGCGCCGCATAGATGATGCGGCTCAACGTATCGCGCCCCAGTTCGTCGGTGCCCAGCCAGTGCGCCATGCTCGGCCCTTGCAGGATGTTGCGCAGGTTCTGGCTCATAGGATCGTAGGGCGCAACCCAGGGCGCAAAGAGGGCAAGCAGCAGCAAGAGCGCCAGCACCGCAGCGGCGGCGAGGGCGAGGCGTTGGCGGGCGAAACGTTGCCCGCAGCGCCCGACGGCGCTGCGCGGTGCTGCTGGAATGGTCGCATGGTTCATGTGATACCAGTGACGAGTGATGAGTGACAAGTGACAAGTATGGCGTATCGCATAGCAATGCGCTCTGGCGCAATGTGCTATGCGGCATATCCAACGGCAATTGGTATGATTTCTACTAGCCACTCATCCTTCATCCCTCATCCCTACTATAAACGCACCCGTGGATCGAGCCAGCCATAGCAGAGATCGACCAGCAGATTAATCAGCACCACCAGGCAAGCGGTAACGAGCATAACCCCCTGGATCAGGGGCAGATCGCGCTCAAGCACGGCGGTGGTGGCGAGGGAACCCATACCGGGCATCGCAAAGACCCGTTCGACCAAGAAGGCACCACCGATCATGCGCGTCATCTGGAAGCCGATCAGCGTCACCATCGTGAGCAGCGCGTGGCGCAGCGCGTGGCGCAAGAGCAGCGCCCAGCCATCAACGCCGGTCGCCCGTATGGCTTGGATGTAGGGCGCTTGCAGCGCAGTCTGGAGCGCGCTCCGCATCTGGCGCGCCAGCATCCCACTGGTGGGCAGGCCCAACGCCAGCCAAGGCAGCAGCAAGCTACGCGCCCAGCCGCTCATACTCTGCGAGAGGGGGGTATAGCCCACCGCAGGCAGCCAGCGCAACTCAACCGCAAACCAGAGGACAAGCAGCAGCGCCAGCCAAAAGACCGGCAGCGCCATGCCCAGCGATGCTGCGAGCAACGAGATGCGGTCGAAGAGCGAGCCGGGGCGCAACCCGGCCAGCATGCCGATGCCCAGCCCAAGCACAATACCCACCAAAAGCGCCCCCACCGCCAGCGAAAAGGTGACCGGCAGGCGCGCCAGTAGCGTTGCCGCCACAGGCCGCCCATTGACCAACGAAACGCCCAGATCACCCTGCACGACCCGGACGATCCAGCGCCCGTACTGCACGGGGAGCGGATCGTCCAGGCCCAGTTGCGTTTCTAGCGCGGCCACATTTTCAGGCGTGGCCGCATCCGCCAGAATCACCGCCGCCGCGCTACCGGGGATCAGATGAAGCAGCAGAAAGATAAGCAGCGACAGCGCAAAGAGCAGCGGCAGCAGCGCCAGCAAGCGCGAAAGGATATACCAGCGCATCACTCCTCGATCGTCACACCGCGCAAATTCATTACAAACGGCTTCATGTAGCCCACCGAGCCACCCTGCACATGCGGTGCAGTAACGACGAAAGGTGAATTGAAGGAGATGTGGATCACAATGCCGCGCTCGGCTGTCTCGTGTACCAATTCAGCCCAGAGCGGTTCGGCTTCAACGGCGGGCAGCGTATAGGCCTGTGTAGCGAGTGCTTCCAACTCAGGATCCACAACCTTAAAGGGATTCATCGCACCGTCCCTAAGGACGCGGTTCGCAATGAAGGTGGCAACATGGATTTCCCGCGTAAAGACAAGTGCCGCTGGCCATGTACCACTGGCGGCCTCTTGAGTCAGCGTGCCAGGGGCTATCGGCACGGGGTTCATCGTCACCCCCACCTCTCTGAAGAACCCGGCGATAAGCTCAAGCTCAGTGTCTATACCCCACGATGGAACGTCGAATGCCAAGTTGGTCACGCCCGCTTCCGCCAGCAAGGCCCGCGCCCGTTCAGGATCGTAGGTAAGATCAGATGGCGCAGCGCTATAGCCGTAATCCCCTTCGACAAGGTGGCGGGTTGTTGGCATGCCATGACCCATTTCAGCCACGTCAACAAAGCTTTCGCGGTCGATGGCATAGCTAAGCGCTAGGCGTACTCGCTCGTCGGCGAAGGCGGGTACAAGGGTACCCTCACGATCAAGAATTTGGAAAATTGTGTAGTTTGAATGGTTGCTCAGTAGATTAAAACCCTCGGCCTGGAGTTGGGCCACATTTCGGGTGTAGACCGAAGCGGCGTCGATCTCTCCTGTGCGTAGCGCATTGATCAGGGAATGTTGTTCGGTTATTGGCAGAATAACAACCCGCTCCAATCTTTGTTGCTGGGGATCCCAGAAATCGGGGAAGGCATCAAAGACATACTGCACATCAACTTGTGATTCAGTTGGATTGAAGGACCACGGTCCAGTACCAACGGGGACATCTTTAGCGGTAGCGAAGGCAGCAGGACTGATCATCATGCCCGTCATACGGGTCAAGTTGGCCAGCAGATCGGGGACTGGACGGCTGAGATGCAGCCGAAGCTGGTAGGTATCCAGCACTGTGACATCCTCAAGCGCGGCAAGTTGTTGCTTAATGGGCGGGGCACCATCGTCACGGGCGCGCAGCAGGTTGGCCCGCGCCGCCTCGGCGTCGAAGGGTGTGCCATCGTGAAACACCACCCCCTCGCGCAGGGTCAGATCAAGGTAATCGGGCGTTTCGTTCCATTCAAGCGCCAGACCTGGGATGAGACGGCCATTGAGATCTTCGTTCAGCAACGCATCATAGACCAATTCAAGCCCCACTAGATTAGTCATGCGCGACTCTTGGTGGGGATCCCAGGTATGAAAGCGTGTAAAAAAGCCAAAACGGAGCGTACCAGAGGGGCCACTCGCGGGGGCCGCAGCATCGGCGGGTGCGTTGGATGGGGTTGCGGCGGGAGCGCCACCGCAGGCGGCGAGCAGCAAAGCGAGCAGGAGCAGGACGAAGAGCAACCGGGGCATCTGACGATGTGCAGACGGAGGGCGGGGGGCATGCATAGCATCAAGCCTTTCAGACAAGGCGATGTAACACTACGTTTATGGTAATAAGCGAGCGCCTTAAAAACGCCTTGTGTGGCGCAGTAATCCTGCTTATTGACAGTCATCTACAATCGTTATACAATCTAACTAAATTAGCTAATTCAGCCAGGCTGGACAATCAATGAAAACAAAGTGGATTGCATCTACCGAGGCGCAAAACAACTTCGGACGCCTCCTTGATGATACGATACAAAATAGAACGCGCTACATCATCAAGCGCAGAAACGTCGCTCAGGCGTTACTGATCAGCATCGTGGATTTGGAACGTCTTCTGGTCGGCAACGAGGCGGAACGTCAGCAGATAGCAAAAATCATTCACGAAGCAAAACCTACCTACACCATTGGGAATATGCTGGTTGAAGATGAGGAATAGACATGATCACTTTAGCTCATTGGGCTTTAGATTCAATACATTAATATAACTTGGGTGTGACTGGAATCTGTAGGGCGGTGCCCTACACCCCCGCCGAACAGAAGTGCGGGGGAACCAGGTTCCCCCGCACCCCCTACCTACACATTTTGGCCACGCCCATATTGTATATGAAAGACAAAAAAACACTATGATCCAACCCTGGCCGTTTCGGCGTAAAAAGAGGCTGATTGAGATTCTTGCTCCTCAACCCGCCGTAACGTCGCCGCCCGATCTTGCCGCCTGGGTGGATGAGGCCGCAGTGGTATTAACTGAGGTGCATCAGACGCTGCTCACACCGGTTATTGCTGAACTGAAGCCCACCGTGACAGCGTTCTACCGTGATGGGCGGCATCATGCTATGCCATGGGTGCGGTTGTTGCAAGATCGTTTGGTGGCGGCTGATACCCGGTGGCAGCGTTTTGTGGAGACACAGATCGATCCGCTCTTCGGCAATGAACGTACGCGTCAACATGCTGCACTTGGCATGGGTACCAGCCCAGAAGAGCGCGATGTCAATCGTCGCGTGATCTTCGCTGCCGGAAATCTTGGTATTGCATGGGCAGCGTCGTATGTCTTTCTTCCTCTGGCGGTGGTGAGTTTCTCCTTTTCGGCATGGATCTCCTGGAAGCCCTTCTACAGCCGGGCCTATTGGGCCTTACGTCATGAGCGACGTTTGACCTATCCCGTCGTGATTGGCGTTTCACAGATTGTTGCCTACCTTGGAGGCTACTTTGTGCCTTCCAGCATCGCTACCCTGGCAATTATTACCATGCAAAAGCTGCTCCAGCGTACTGAAAATCACTTCCGACGCGAATTCATCGGCATATTTAGCACGCCACCGCGTACGGTCTGGATGCTCGTTGAGGGCGCTGAGATCGAGGTAGACTTTGCCAGCATCAAGGTTGGCGACACCATTCTGCTCGAAGGGGGCCAGGTGGTGCCGGTTGATGGCCGCGTGGTGGCAGGAGCAGCGACTGTTGATCAACACATGCTGACGGGTGAAGGGCAGCCCGCCGAGAAGGAGGCGGGCGATCATGTCTTGGCGGCTACCGTCGTGTTGGCGGGTAAGCTCTATGTGCAGGTCGAGAAAACGGGGATCGAGACCAATGCCGCCCAGATCGCCACCATTCTAGAGCGCGCCGCCAAGTATCGTGTCTCGCTGATGTCGCGGGTGAATGACTTCACCGATAGTATGGTTTTTCCCTTACTTGGGGTGGGAACGCTGGCATGGTTCACGCTGGGCAGTTGGGCCGGAGCGGCAATCATGGGCATGGGCGTCGGCGCGATTGCCCGCTTTGGCGGCCCGATGGCCATGCTGAGCTATCTGAATATCGCTTCGCAGCAGGGTATTCTGGTCAAAGATGCCGCTTCGCTCGAGATCTTCAAGCGCGTGGATACGATTGTTTTTGATAAGACTGGCACGCTCACCCTAGAGATGCCGCAACTTCATGCGATCCATTGTTTCACCGAACTCAGCGACGCGACGCTACTCACCTACGCTGCTGCTGCCGAGAGTAAGCAGGAACATCCGATTGCCCAGGCGATCCTTGCTGCGGCTCAAGCGCGTGACCTCCCGTTACCGACGATTGAGGATGCCTGTTACGAGATTGGCTATGGCATCAAGGTGCGTCTGCCAGTGTCGGCGTTGACCAGCGAATCGCCGGAGATGAGCGCTGATCGGCTGGTGCGTGTGGGTAGCCAACGCTTTATGGCGCTCGAGGGCATTGCGCTGCCCGCCGAGGTAGACGCACTCGCCAGCAGCGCCTATGCCCAAGGCCATTCGCTCGTTTTTGTGGCGGTTGACGCCCAACTGGCGGGCGTGATCGAGTTGGCCCCGACGATCCGCCCCGAGGCGCGCAAAGCCGTTGCTGCGCTACGGCGGCAGGGCTTGGGCCTCTACATCATCTCCGGCGACCACGAGGCGCCGACGCGCCACCTCGCCGCGCAGTTGGGCATCGAACACTCCTTTGCTGGGGTGCTGCCCCAAGACAAGGCGGCGCTGGTTGAGCAACTCAAAGCCGAGGGGCGCACCGTCTGTTTCGTGGGCGACGGCATCAACGATGCGCTGGCTATGCACGCCGCCCAGACCTCGGTCTCGTTGTGTGGCGCGACAACCATCGCCACCGATACCGCCCAAGTTGTGCTGATGGGCCAGGATTTGAGCCAGATCGCCTTTCTACGCAGCATGGCTCACGATTTCGACGGTACGCTAAACATGCTCTTTCGGCTGACGGTCGTTCCGATAGCGTTTGTTACCAGTACGACCTTCCTACTGCAAACGGGCATCTATTTCTCTGTCTTCATCTGGCAGATCTCTATGCTCTCGGGCATTGGTGTTGGCTTGATGCCGATCTATCGTTACCGGGGGAGGGGGTGATTGGCATTTAGGGAAGCGGAAACTTTTAAACATCCCAACAGCCTGTCATGCTGAGCGTAGCGAAGCATCTCTTTTGGTCACCACGAGAGACCCTTCGCTGCGCTCAGGGTGACAAAGCGACGGGGCAATCAATAAAATCCGCTTCCCTTACGCAACCGTTTCGCTGCTACTAGCCGTCTCGCGGGAGCGGAAGGGGTTGCGTAGGCGCTGGCTCCAGCCATCCTTGGCCTTGCCTTGGGCATCCTCTTGGCTGGTGACGGTGTTGAAGGACTCGGCGAGGGCGGGCCAGTTGGTGGCCGCAACATCCTTCACCGCGTTGGCCATTGCGGTTTGGCGTGCCTGCTCGGTAGCGACCATGAGGTCGGGGGCCATGGCTGGCACAATGTCGCGGCGCACCAGGTCGGCGTAGATCTGCTGGGAGATGGGTTTGTGTTCGCGGTTGAAGGGCTGCTCGACGAGATCGAGAAGCTGGCGGAACTGCTGGAAGCCGTTCTGTGCGCTGGCTGCTTGGCAGCAGGCGCTGCAGTAGTGTTCGACCACGGCAAGCGCCATCGCTTCCAGTTCGGGATTCTTCTGGAGCGTCTCGTTGGTGAGCCAAGCGAGGTCGAAACCCAACTGGTGGCAGAAGGTGTCGAGTTGCTCGATCAGGGCGCGCAGTTGCTCGTTGTTGAGGCTGCCCAGCCAAGCGCGTAGTTCGGGCTGCTCCAGCTTGGCATTGGTCCAGTTCTGGAAGGTCTGGATCTGATCGTTCTGGTCTTTGCCACCAAACCAGAAGCGGCGCTTGGCCGGCGGGCTGGAGGTGGTCGCAGCGGGTTGCTCGGTGGGCGCATCGGCGACTGGGGCTTCCTCGGCTTTGGCTTTGCGCTCGGCGAGGTAGTTGGCGAGCATCACGCCAACGACGATGCCAAGACCCATCAGGGCGATGATTGGAAGGTAGGACATCTCTTTGCTCCTTTGAGGTGTAGGCAGTAGGTAGTAGGCGGTAGGCAGTGGGCAGTGGGCAGTGGGCAGTAGGTAGTAGGCAGTAGGCAGTAGGCAGTAGGCAGTGGGCAGTAGGCAGTGGGCAGTCGTCCTATTTCCTCTTGTCGCGCTGGGGGTGCGGGGGCTTGGCCCCCGCAAAACCCCCATTCCAGTGGGGCGGACGCGGAGGGCGTAGCCCTCCGCGTCCGCCCCACAAACGGTAAAGCGGATCGCCGCAAGGCGCCCCCCCCCCTTAAGGCACAAGCGGCTCTGGCGTCGGCACGAAGAGCTCCGTCGGGGTGAAGAGTTCCGTTGGCGTCAAGGGGATGGTGTCGCTGAGCGCGGTGGTGGTGGTGAGCGGACGAGCGGCCAGCATATCAGGCAGGGGGAGGATGAGTTGGTTGTCGGCGGGGAGGAGCATCACCTGAATGTTGGGGGCGAGGCGTTCGATGTAGAAGTATTGGATGAGATCGGGATATTGGACAAGGCTCTTGCCAACGAGGCTAAAGGCATCGGCGCGCCCTTCGGCCTCGATCCGCATCGCATCGGCCCGCCCCTGGGCCAAAAGGCGCATCTGTTCGGCCTCATATTCGCGCTGAAGCTGCCCTTCAAGCGCGACCTGTTTGTGTTCGACGGCACCGGCATATTCGGGCGAGAAGGTGATGTCACGCAGAATGAGTTGATCGAGAACGAACCCCTTGCGGGTGAACTGGTCGCGTAGCAGATCGTTGAGCGCACCTTCGAGCTTGATGCGGGCGGAACTGTTCACCTCTTCAACCCGAAATTGCGAAACTTGTGTTCTTACAGTACCACGCACGATGGTACGAATAAAATCATCGCGGTAGCGATCCTGCCAATCGACGTGAACCATCACCGCTTGGTAGGGGTCAATGCGAAAGATGATCGAGCAATCGATGAAAATAACCTGGCCGTCGCTGGTACGGGCGCGAATCGAGCCATCATCGGCATTGGCCGCCTGCTCCGTCTCACCGGCGATGGTATAGGTCTGCCAGTAGCCGGGGTACTGCTCTACCGACTCAATGAAGGGCATAATCAGGTGAAAGCCGGGGGCGAAGGACTGGGGGCGGATGCCGCGCGGCGCGAAGAGCGAAGGAACGACGCCAATGCGCTCGGGCGGAATGTAGACCACGGCAAAACTGAAGGCGGTGAAGCCCAGTAGCAGTAGGGCTGTGACAAGCAGTGGGATGGAGAGCAGAAAATTGATGGCTTGGCGTAGCCCACGGCGGAAGAGGATGCGAAAAAAGGAGAAGGAGCCGTAGAGGATGAAGAAGATCCATCCGCCGAAGCTGGCCCATCTGAGGAGACGAACGAGCAGGTCAATGAACATAGCGCCCCCGCATCACCATAGCGTTGCAGTCTGGAGTGTAGCATAGGATCGCCTTAAAAACGCCTTACACGCTCTGGTTGGACGAACAATCCATCTTCCCCGCCGACGGACAGGGCGTATCCGCTCGTCAAGAGTGCCGTGCAAAACGTTGCCTCACACCCGAGCGTGGTTCGTAGTAGGGGCTTTAGCCCGAGCGTGGTTCGTAGTAGGGGCTTTAGACATGGTTCGGAGGAGCTTTACCGTTTGCGCCACCTAGGTAGTGCCGGCTTTAGTCGGCTTCCCATTGATGCCAAAGACCTCAGCCGACTAAAGTCGGCACTACGATTGTAAAGCGAGAAGTCCCTTTCTGAAACCTTGTCTAATGGTCAAAAGGCGTTTTTAAGGCGGTGGTATGATTTACTAGACGTGTTGGAGATCGCTGCGGCGTAAGAAGGCGAACGGGTATGCTGCGATGGTTCGTTTGGCGGGTTGGGCAGGCGCTCGCTGTGGCGGCGAGTCTGGTGGCGCTCTTCTACCTCTTTTGGGCGAAGCCGGCGGGCTGTGCCCCAGACTGCATGGGGGCGAACCTGGCGGGGAGTACGCTACGCGGGATCAACCTGGGCGGGGCCAATTTGATGGAAGCACAGTTGACGCGCGTCATCTTCGATGGGGCGGTGTTGGAGGGAGCCGATCTGGCGGGGGCGAGTGTGGCCCATGCGAGCCTAGTGGGTACGAATTTGAGCCGGGCGGTCTTGGTGGGCACCGACCTGAGTGGTGCGGATCTGCGCGGGAGTCAGTTGGCGGGGGCCAACTTGAGTGGGGCCAATTTGAGCGGGGCCAACTTTACGCGGGTCGATCTGCGCCAAGCGAGTAGTCTGCGCGGGGTGGTGCTGGAACATGCTGTGTTGGTGGGGGCGAATCTAGCCGAGACCGATCTCTCGGGGGTGGATCTGAGTGGGGCTAATCTGACGAGTGCCGATCTCTCGCGGGCCAATCTGAGTGGCGCCTACTTGAGTGGGGCGAACCTGAGTGGGGCGAACCTGAGCGGGGCCGACTTGAGTGGCGCGTGGCTCAATCTGGTGAATCTGACGGGGGCCGATCTGAGTGAAACGAGCCTCGCGGGGGTGTCACTGGTTGGCAGTACCATGAGTTCGGCGAGTTTTGCCTTTGCGAGCCTGAATGGTGTGAAGGCGGTTGGTGCCAACTTTGATGGCGCGGATCTGCGTAATGCCAATATTAGCGGCATTCTCTTGTTGTCCACCGACCTCCTCCCGACCGATGTTGGACTCGATCCGCTGCTCTCCGCCCTGAGTGAAGGTCAACTGGCACAGGTTACCCAAAACGCGCAACTTAAGGGGGTGCGCTTTGACGATACGGTGATCTGGTCGCCCGATTCGCAAGAGACCCTAGAGCTGCTGCTTGATATGCGACTTACGCCTCCCTTGCGTTTCGAGGAGACGCCTGAGTACCGGCCTCGTCTGCCCTACCAGACGCCAGTTGATTGGCGGTGGCTGCCTGAATGGCCGCTGGTGGAGCAGCCGCTTGCCGCGCAAGCGAAAGGCGGCTGGTAATGCGTTGGCGTCTGCTGGTGCTGCTTGGGCTGGTGGTGGGCGTGGTGACACTGGGCATCTATTTTGCACAGCGTCAACTGCCGTTTGGCTGCCCCCCCGCTTGCGTCAAGGTCAACCTGCGCAACACGGTGATGCGCGGGGTGAATCTGCGCGGCGCGCAGTTGAATGGGGCCGTGGTGGCGGGGGTGGATCTGAGCCATGCCGATCTGCGTGAGGCCAACATGGGCGGGGCCGATCTGTCGCGTACCACCTTCAACGGTGCGGATCTGCGTGGGGCCAGCATGCAGGGTGCAAATATGCAGGGCGTGAGCCTCATCGGAGCCGACCTGAGCGGCGCGGATCTGCGCGGGGCCAACCTGACGGGGGCCAACCTGACGGGAGTCGATCTACGAACCACCGGGCTCGTAGCGGTCTCGCTAGAGCAGGCGCGGCTAATCAATGTGAACTTGGAGGGGGTAGACCTGAGCGGCGTGCGTTTTGTGGGGGCCGACATGCGGGGGGCGCGGATGGCTGGCGCGATTATGGCGGGCTGTATGCTCGGTGATCTGCGTACGCCGGTGGCGACCAATTTCCAGGGGGCGGATCTGCGTGAGGTGGATCTGACGGGGGCAAGTCTCACGAATGCCGATCTCTCAGGGACGAATTTGCGTCAGGCGACGCTGGTAGGGGCAAATCTTGAGCAGACGTCGCTGTATGGTGCCGATCTGCGGGGGAGCCGTCTGGATCAGGCGATCATCCGCCATTCCGATTTCTCGGGGGCCCGGCTTGAGGGGGCGAGTTTTGCCAATACGCGCTTCCGCGAGAATGTACTCTTTTCGGGAGTGCGCCTCCATCGCGCCGATCTGTCGCTCGTTGATGTGTTGCAGGCGGAAGATGTAGATCCCACCACACTCGATGGCCCCTTCATTGGCTTGGTGCTGGATGGAATACGCTATGATGCCGAGACGATCTGGCCTGAGGATTTCCCGATTCCGTCGAGTGCGGTGCGGGAGCGGTATGAGTGATGTGAGTGATACCAAAGCTGAGAGCCGAGAGCCGAGAGCCGGACATGGCGTCTCAATGCGCTTGAATGTTATTAGGCAGTAGACATGGTTCGTGGCAACGTTACCGTTTGCGCCATAGGTAGTGCCGACTTTAGTCGGCTTCCCATCGCATCCGAAGACCTCTGCCGACTAAAGTCGGCACTGCGATTGTCAAGCACGAAGCCCCTTTCTGAAACCTTGTCGTAGAGCAAAAGTCACGCTGTGGGTTCGCGCCGCACTGTCACCCTGAGTGCAGCGCAGGGTCGCTCGTCAGGCGAAAAGAGATGCTTCGCTGCGCTCAGCATGACGGAGGCGTTTGTTTCTCAGGAGCGGGGCCGAAGGCGCAGCGCAGGGTCGCTCGTCAGGCGAAAAGAGATGCTTCGCTGCGCTCAGCATGACGGAGGCGTTTGTTTCTCAGGAGCGGGGCCGAAGGCGCAGCGCAGGGTCGCTCGTCAGGCGAAAAGAGATGCTTCGCTGCGCTCAGCAT
>RSAS01000537.1:0-1758 GCA_003934145.1 Candidatus Viridilinea halotolerans
AGGCCTCCTGCGCCCTGGCGGCTTAGTCGGATTCTTTATCTGAAGAACTATAGATTGTCGAAGTCCTGCCGATGAGAAACCTTGGCATGGTGGGCCTCCAATAATAACCGTAGCAGCCTGCAATTCTGTGGCATGAAAAAGGTCTTGATTGCTAATGTGAAAGCCTAAATTGCTTTTATATGTCTTAATAGCTGCTTCATTATTGTCAATCGCACCAATAATTTCAAATCCGACCCTTTTGAAACCTAACGACATTCCACCCGCACCACAAAATAGATCTAGTACAGAGAAGACTTCAGTTTTCATGATGCATACGTCCTTAAACAGAACTTACGTACTTAACTCATGGAAGCATAGCATACGTTCTAAATTTTTGCAACAGGGCTATACGTTGCGCGAAAGCGTTCTGCTTCACTCCGTAGCCCATCCCGTAGATCGCCCGTAGATGAACCCGTAGAAACCGCGTTGTCGTTTTTTTCACAATCCCTGATAGATTGCCAAGCTTCCGTAGATTACCATGTGCTTGTTGGTGTTCTTGGGATGGGGTTTGCGGGGAGGGCGCGGCCCCCCCCGATCCCCTCCGCAGAGGGGGTGGGCGGGGCTTGCGGGGAGGGCGCGGCCCTCCCCGATCCCCTCCCCTAATAGAGAACAGTACTCACCGCATGCGTCCGATACCAGTTCTTTTTATTGATCCTAGCCCACCATTCCGTCACCTGATTGTCCGTCTGCTGGAACGCTACTTTGCCGCAGACATCACCTTTGTAGCCGAGGTTGACCATTGGCCTCCCGCTGTGCTTCCGACGCCGCCGCCGCAAGCGGTGCTGCTGGGGCTGGGTGGAGCAGGCTTGACCGACCCACGCCTCATTCGTTCCATCCACACGTTGCTGCCCGCAGTCCCCGTGGTTGTTCTTGGTCACCTTGAGGAACCAGCCTACCGCCAAGCAGCACTTGCCGCCGGTGCCGCTGGTTTTGTTGCCAAAGAGGCTATTAGTAGCGAGTTGATCCCGTTACTACGCCAACTCGTTACTTCAATATAAAGGATGCCTACTATGATTATTCAAATCCCGCAAAAAGATGAATCGGTGACGGTGGTTTTTCGTCTACCTACTTCGATCTGGGCCGATAGTGTCTACCTCGTGGGTGATTTTAATGCGTGGAGCACGCGAGCTACGCCGATGACGCGTGGTGAGCAGTATTGGGAAGCGAAGCTCTCTTTGAGTTCTGGGGGGCGTTACTACTACGCCTACCTCGTTGACGGCATGGATTGGTGTTCCGAGGTCTGGCCCATTCAAGCCGCCGCCGACAATTCAGCTCCCATTACGTTTCTTCCCATCGAGATTGCCCAGGCCCGCGCTTGTGCTTGCGCAGACTAGGTTGCCTGTTTTTTTTAGATATTGTTTTTGGAATTTCGTGAAAGGGGAGGGGATCGGGGAGGGCTGCGCCCTCTCCGATCCCCTCCCCTTTTTGGATGGTGATTTGCGGGTAGGGCTGCGCCCTCCCCCGCACCCCCGCCGCACGGGGATGCTTTGCGGGGGCCAAGCCCCCGCACCCCCGCCGGACGGGGAAATTCGGCAGGGGCCAAGCCCCCGCACCCCCGCCGGACGGGGAAATTCGGCAGGGGCCACGCCCCCGCGCCCCCGCCGGACGGGGGGATTTGCGGTGGCCAAGCCCCCGCGTCCCCGCCGGACGGGGGGATTTGCGGAGGCCAAGCCCCCGCGCCCCCGCCGGACGGGGGGATTTGCGGTGGCCAAGCCCCCG
>RSAS01000537.1:1858-3901 GCA_003934145.1 Candidatus Viridilinea halotolerans
CCAAGCCCCCGCGCCCCCGCCGGACGGGGGGATTTGCGGTGGCCAAGCCCCCGCGTCCCCGCTGGCAGGCCCGCTAAGGGCTTACGTTCATGCGTATGGGCTGCGCCCTTCCCGATCCCGCAAGGTAAGAGGCCTTTAGCGCAGCGCCTGCAACAGATCGCTGCGGGCGACACGGTAGGCTGCGCCGCAACGGGGCTTGAGTTCGACTTCGTTGCTGGCGAGCAGTCGTTCGCTGATCACGATACGCATGGGAAGGCCGATCAGATCGGCATCGTTGAACTTGACGCCGGCGCTCTCGGCGCGATCATCAAGCAGCGGGCGCAGCCCGGCGGCGCGTAGTTCGTTGTACATCTCCAGGGCCGCCTCAAGCGGCGCGGCGCTCTTGCCGAGGGCGATGATGTGGACATCGGCAGGCGCAATGGCGGCGGGCCAGACGATGCCGCGTTCGTCGTGGTGCTGTTCGATGATGATCTGCAGGAGTCGTTCGAGGCCCATGCCGTAGGAGCCCATAAAGATGGGCTGTGTCACCCCCGCTTCATTGAGGTAGGTGGCACCAGCGGCGCTGCTGTAGCGCGTACCGAGTTTGCAGATGTTGGCGAGTTCGACGCCACGTTCGATGGTGAGTGGAGTACCACATGCCACACAGAGATCGCCAGGGCGCACGGTGGCGAGATCGCAAACCATGGTGGCGCACCAGTCGCGCCCGTAGACGACGTTGCGTTTGTGGTAGCCTTCGCGGTTGGCCCCGGCCACGAGTGCACCAGCGGCGACGACGGAGGGATCGGCGATGACGAAGACGCCGGGCGCGGCGGGGGCATCGGCGGGGCGCACGTTGAGGCCGACCGGCGAGGCGTAGCCGGGCGTCGCGCCAGCGGCAAGAATCTGGGCGCTGCTCGCCGGGCGCAGTTCGCTCACTTGGGCGGCTTGGCAGAGTTTAGCCTCATTCACCTCCTGATCGCCGCGCATCACCGCGAAGATCAAGCCACGCTCGGGGGTGTCAAAAAAGACCGCCTTGGCCGTCGCCGCTGCGGGTATGCCGAGGAAGCGGGCGAGATCGGCGATGGTGGGCGTGGCTGGGGTAGCGACATCTTCCATCGCAGCGTCTACTGGTGTCGTATCGGCTTCGCGGCGGGCGGTGGCCACATCAAGGTTGGCGGCATAGCCACAGTTAGGGCAGAGCGCCAACAGGTCTTCGCCGCTCGGCGAGAGCGCCATATATTCACGGGGTTCGTAGCCGCCCACTTCGCCCGCACCCGCTTCGACCATGACGTAGCGCACGCCACATTGTTCAATGATGCGCTCGAAGACAAGCGAGAGGTGCTCGTAGGCAGCATCCATACCCGCTTCGTCGGTATCGAGGGTGTAAACATCGAGCATGGTAAATTCGCGCAAGCGCATTAAGCCACCACGCGTACGCAACTCGTCGCGGTATTTCGTATGAATTTGATATGCTAGGACGGGCAAATGACGATAGGAACTTACCTCGCGGTGGGACAGTTCGGCAATGGCCTCTTCGTGAGTGGGGGCCAGCACCAACTGGCGCTCGCTGCGGTCGTGCAACTTGAGCATCTGCTGACCATAGGTCGTATAGCGCCCCGTCTGCTCCCAGAGGGAGGCAAGCTGGATCATGGGTGTGCGCAGCTCTTGAGCGTCAAGGGTGGCCATTGCGTCATGCATCAGCGCCTCAATGCGGCGCAGCGCCGCGAGGCCAAGGGGCAGCAACGCAAAACTCCCCGCAGCGAAGGCGCGCACAAGGCCAGCGCGTAGCGCCAATTGGTAGCCAATATGTTCCGCTTCCGCCGGAACTTCGCGGAGTGTCCGTCCGAGCATGGTTGAGAGGCGCATGGGTACTCCTAAGTGAGAGCGGAGAGCAGGAGAACAGAGGAACAGAGAACAGAGGAACAGAGAACAGAGGAACAGAGGAACAGAGAACAGAGAACAGAGAACAGAGGAACAGAGGAACAGAGGAACAGAGAACAGAGAACAGAAGAACAGAGAACAGAGAACAGAGAACAGAGAACAGAGAACAGAGAACAGAGAACA
>RSAS01000038.1 GCA_003934145.1 Candidatus Viridilinea halotolerans
TTTCAGCCGAAATCGTGGAAGCCGCCTCTGTTTTAGCGCATCAGGAAGCCATGCCCACTAAAGCACAAACGTTTTAACCCGGGAAATCCTAGAGAGCCGGCAAAAGCAGCACTACCCAGCGTGGCGATCAGCAGAAGCACGGCAAAGAGTTGGAACAAGCGTGGTTTCATAGCTCCTCACGATCGTCTTGACCATACCTAATCGAAATACTACCATACTACGTACTACAGGTGATTATTTGATGAATGATTAAAAACAATTTTCTTTCGTAACAATACCTTCGCCAAATTACGCCGCAGTCGTCTCGATTTCAGCTGGATGAAGTATCCGTTCAGGGGGTAGAGGCTCTTTTGTTTTACCGCGAAGAAAGCGAAGAGAACGAAGTACGCGAAGATCGGACAGAGAGGGCAAAGCTATCGCCTTTCTTCGCGCTCTTCGCGCTCTTCGCGCTCTTCGCGCTCCATCGTAAGAGCACGTTGTCGTCATGATCACGCCAAGATGATGCCTCCCCTGAACAGATACCTGGATGAATACGGCCAATACCCGTGACGCGGGTGATGATGCGTGGATGTTCATGAAGTCTTCCAACCCCCAGAATTGCTTGGCGTCACGAAAGTTGAACTCCAATTGGAAGCGCAACGCATACTGATCAATCAGTTTATCTGCAGCAAGAGTCATGTCGCTGCTGAACAAGATAACATGCGCTTGTTTGTTATTCTGCGTGTTTGTTTTTATGATGATAACGACATTCAGTTGATCTGGAAATTGTTTGTTCCAAACGTTCATTTGGTAGACTTGTGTTTTGATCTTCTTTTCTTCGGTCGTGGAACAGAGGAATTGCTCCGGGATGCTCGCCACATGCACTTTGTCGCCATATTTGCGTCGTGGCCCCCGTCCGGCGTAGGGGCCGGTGTAGGGCAGGTAGAGCGCTGCATCATGACGCAGCTTCGAGATCAGATGCAGTCCGTGCGTGCGTGCCATTTGAAGCGACGGGGCGTTGCCAAAATGTCCATCCAAGACCAGATAGGTCAGCGGAATCCGCCCGCCGATGCGCAGCAAGAGTTCCCCCACCATCGCCCCAATGCGCTCCAGTTCGGGCGACAACGCCAGTGCCGTGCGCGTCCCGGTCTTGCTGCCTTTCGGTCGCCCTGGTTTGCGTTTGGTGGTTTCCTGGTCAATAGCCGCCCGTGAATGTACCACCATGTGCGGCCATACTGCGCCAGCTATGTGCAGCCAAGATGTACCAGTGCTGCCACTGCCCTCCGTTCCTCCGGCGAACATCCACCCGCAAGGTCGCCGGGTGGCCCCCTCAAAAATTTGATGGTTAGGCCCCCCCTTGGCCCACCTCCTCTCCGCTGCGCTGGTGGGCGCGGAAGCTCCGTCCCGTGATGATGATGGTCTCGGCGTGATGGGTGAGCCGGTCGAGGCCGGCGGAGGCTAAGAGTGGGTTGCCAAAGAGCTCTGGCCATTCCGCAGGCGCCCGGTTACTGGTGAGCATGATGCTGCCCCGTTCGTAGCGCTCGGCGATGATGTCGTAGAGGTCTTCGGGTCCCGGTGAGACGAGCGGTTTGAGGCCGAAGTCGTCGAGGATCAGCAGGTTGGGCCGCAGGCTCTGCGCGAGGCGCCGCTCGTGGGTGCCGTCGGCGCGCCCGCCGTTGATCTGCTGAAGCAGTTTGTGGGTGTTGATGAAGAGCACCTCGTAGCCTTGCCGACACGCGGCGTGGCCCAGGGCTTGTGCCAGATGGCTCTTGCCGACCCCGCTTGGCCCACAGATGAGCAGGTTGCGCTTCTGGCGGATGTAGTCGCCACTCGCCAGGTGCAAGATCTGTTGCCGGTTGAGGCCGGGGTTGAAGGCGAAATCGAACCCTTCCAGCGTTTTGGTGCTGTTGACGGCGGCGCGACGCATGCGTAGCGCGAGTTGTTTCTGGGCGCGCCGCTCCACTTCGTCTTCGAGCAGCCGTACCAGAAACTCGTCATACGACCATTTGCCATCAATGGCTTGCCGCTGGCGGGCTTCAAACGTGGCCAGGATGCCCGAAAGCCGCAATTGCTTGAGGGATGTGCTCAACTGGTACGTTAGCTCCATTTCGCACCTCCCAACAGGTTCCCCAGCAGCTCGCTGGCGTTGCGCACAAAGGCCTGTGCGGGCGGCACCGGCGCGGGTGGCGGTACCGCTTCCTGGTCGAACCCCTGCTCCAAAATCCGCTTCACCGTCGGATAGGTGGCCGTGTCGAAGCGCATTGCCCGATGACAGGCCGCTTCCAGCCGATCATCGCCATACGTCTCGCGCAAGCGGAGTAGGCGCAACACCATCCGTCGCCGGTCAACCGCCGTATCGCTGAGCATCTGGTCAACCACTTGGCGCGTCGCCGGGCCAATATCACTCGCCGCTGTCTGGCACGCCGCCACGTCGAGCAGCAGGCCGGGCAGCTTCTCTGGTGGCAGGTGGTCATGATGCGTCTGCCGCTCGCCGGCCTCCTGCGCCCGCGTGTGGGTCGCCACCAGTTCACTCGATTTCGTGTAGATACAGACCTCGCGGCTGCCTCCGCGCACATGCACCTGCTGGCCCACCAAGCGAAACGGCACCGAGTAGAATGCCTGCTCAAAGACGACGTAGCAATCACGAGCGACCGTCGCCACCTTCCAGGTAGCCATATCGTAGGGCGCACTGGGCAGCACCAGCAGCCGGTCGCGTTCCGTCGCGGTAAACCGAGCCAGCGGCTGCGCCTTGGTCGTGCCGTGGCAACGCGCACCCGCCGTCGTCTGGCACCAAACGAGCACCTCGGCATTCGCCTGCGTCAGCGTGGTCGGCGTGCGTCCGCCCAGGAAATTGCGCTTGACGTAGTGGACGCCGCCCTGCTCGACTTTGCCTTTATGCTCTGGGGTGCGCGGGCGGCAGGGCGCAATCAAAAAGCCGTAGTGCTCGGCGCACTCCCGATAGGAGCGCTGCACCTGCGGGTCTTCCCAACAGGCCTGGGTGATCCCCGCCTTCAGATTATCGATCACGATCCGCTTGGGAACGCCGCCAAAGAAGGCAAAGGCGTGGCGATGCAGCACCAGCCAGGTCGCAACCGTCTGGTCAAAGACAAACTCCACATACTGGTGACGGCTCCACGAGAGCACCATCACAAAGGCCCATGCGCGGCGCAACGCGCCGGTCAGCGGGTCGAGCATACGCCCAGCATAGCCAAAATCAACCTGCCCCTCCTCAGCGGGCGCCGTCTCCACGCGCACCACCGGCTCCGGCGTCACCGGCTCCAGCATGCGCACAAAGCGGCGCACCGCCGAATAACTGCCAGTAAAGCCCTGTTCCTTGAGGCGCGCCCAAATCGCCGCCATCTCCGTCTGCTCCGCCCGCAAACGCAGCACCAGCTCGCGGAAGGGTTCGACCGACGAAACCATCTGCGGCGGCGGGGACGCGGTCAGCGTTGCCGCCACGAGGCGCTGCAATTCATCAAGCGCAGGCAACGGCCCGCTCAGCAACTGATGTTCTAACGCCCACGCCCGATAGCGTTGCACCGTCCGGCGATCGACGCCCGTATCGCGTTGAACGGCCCGGTCACTCGCGGTCGCCCGCAGATGTCGTACCAACTCCCGAATGTCCATGATCTCAATCCTTCTGCCTGCCATACGACCTCCCAGCAGTCACGAAATCCTGCTGAGAGCATACCCGATGGAGGGAGGAAACGGAGGCGCGCCTGGCGCATCTGGGCGACGGTGGCTGGTGCCATATGGCCGCACATGGCTGGTGCACCTTGGCCGACGCTACTGGCACCCCTTGGCCGACGCTGCTGGTACACCTTGGCCGACGCTGCTGGTACATTATAGGGTGCATGGTGACATTCACCGAATGCACAAGATTGTTGCATAAGCCCAAGAGCAAGGCTCGTAGGAGGC
>RSAS01000662.1 GCA_003934145.1 Candidatus Viridilinea halotolerans
GCCGGAAGGGGAAATTTTTCGGGGGCCATGCCCCCGAACCCCCGCCGGAAGGCCCGCTAGGGGCTTACGTTCATGCGTATGGGCTGCGCCTCCCCCGCACCCCCGCCGCCAGCCCGTAATACCGAAGTATAGAGTTCTACCAACTGTTCTGCAATGCGCTGTGAGCTAAATTGGGGCGCAAGGGCGAAGGCGCGCTCGCTACACGCTTGCCAAGCAGCATGGTCGCGCAAGAGTTCAATGATCGCTTCCGCAAGCGAAGCGCCCGAACGGGGATCAACCACGCGCCCCGCGTCAGCGGCGGCGATGTAGTCGCTTACGCCGGTAGTGCGGGTGACGATCGGAGGCGTGCCGACGGCGGCGGCTTCTAAGACGACGCGGCTGAACGATTCGGCCACCGAGGGCACGACGGCAAGATCGGCGGCGGCCATGTAGTGCATGGTTTCGTGGTGGGGTACGCCGCCTACCAGATGTACGTCGGCACTGACCCCATGCTTGGCGGCGCGTTGGGCCAGGTAGTCGCCGTAATCACCAAAGCGCGGCGTAGTGCGGCTAGGGCCAACAATGAGCAACTGTGGCGCAAGGCCCGCCCGCCGCACGATGGGCATGGCATCCACGAGGTAGGCGATGCCTTTGAAAGGGTGCAGGCGGTTGATGCTGACGATGATGGGCCGCTCAGGATCGAGGCGGTGACGGGCGACCATCTGCGCCCGGCTGTTGCGCCGTAGTTCGTGCCGATCGCCAGGGGGCGGAAAGCTGTCTACCGTAATATTATAGGGGATCGCAACAACTTTGCGCGCTGTAGCCCCCAAACGCACGGCCAATTCAGCCAATTGAGGTGAATCGGCGCGTAGCACCGCGGCTTGGCCAAAGATCCAGGGCAAGAGCCAGCGCACGGTGCGAAAGCGTCCATAACCATAATCAAACTCCGGCTCGGCCATAATATCGGCCCCGGGCAGCGTCACCGCCAGCGGCGGGCGCTGCGTCGGCGGCACGAGCGCCGCCACTAACCCCAAAGGAAAAGCGGTCTCGCTATGGATCAGGTCGTAGCGCCGCGTCGCCACAAAGCGCCGGAAGTGCCACACCGCCCCGGCTAGGTAAGGGTAGGGCAAGACTAGGTTGCCCATCCGGTTGGCCAATTTCAGCGGCCAATTGGCACTCACCGGCAGCCGATGCACCACCACCCCCTCTTCGACGTTCGTTGTGAGTGTGCGTTGGCCCGCAGCCAGCGCCAAGACCTCCGCCGTAACGTTGTGGTGCTGACGCCAAGCCGCCAAGAGTTCCGTATGGATGCGATTACCCATCGCGGCGCTGTCGTAGCGCGGAATGCAGTAGAGAATGTGCATAAGTGTAAGGACGCGAGGACGCGAGGACGCGAGGACGCGAGGACGCGAGGACGCGAGGACGCGGTGGAAACCGCTCCGCCTCTCTGCTTCTTCGCCCCTCCGCTTCACCGCTTCCGCAAGGTAAACATCACATAGAGCGGATCGCTGCGATCAAAACGTTCTTCCAGCGGATGGACAATAAGCGCCAGCAACAGATCCTTCAGCACAAAACGGCGCCAATAGCGCGTCAGGCGCGTCTCGTGGTAGCGCCAGTTCAAAAACGAACGCCCGAAGCCGCACACGCCACCCATCGCCAACTGCCACGGGCGCACATAGACGCGCTGTAGATCTTCGTCGGTATAAAAACGAAAGAACGAGCCGGGTTTGCCCTCCTGCACGAAAGCATTGAGCTCCACCTGGACAAAGCGGCGAATCCCGGCGAAAAACTCGCGTCGCTCGCTACTGGTATAGGGCAGCGTCAGCGCGGCGATGCCGCCGTGAGCCAAGACGCGCCCGATCTCGCGGCCCGCCGCCGCATCGTCGGGAATATGTTCGAGCGACGAGACCGCCGCGATGCGGGCGACACTGCCGTCACGCAGGGGCATCTGGGTGGCACTGGCCACTAGGGGAAAGAAGCGGCCATCGCCGGGGTGCGCCGTCTCCCGCCGTTTAGCCAACTGCCAGCGCACGCGCTCCGCATCCAGTTCCAGCACCACCACATCCACTCCCTCCTTGGCGAGCATGTGGGGAAAGGAGGATGTACCGGAGCCAACATCAAGCACCAGATCGCCGCGTTGCAGTTCTAAGGCACGGGTGGCCCAAGGATACTCAATAATGCGCCAGAGGCTAAAATCGTTCACCGTCTCGCGCAGAATGCGCCAGCCATTCAGGGCCACTTCATAGACCACGGTGCGCCAAGCGGGCAGGCGCACCGGGTTGGTACGGTCAGGCATGCTCATAGAGTCTCTTTTTGGGGTATGGGGATTAAGCAACAGTCTCATTCGTGGTGCCTAGATTTTCAATACGACTCGCATACTCCCCCCGCCGTTCGGGGGGCAAGAGGGCGGCAATGCGCCCCATCATGGCATCGGTGAAGGCATTGATGTGGGTGGCAGTGGGGGTGCCGCTGGGCGGCGGTGGGACTACCAAAGGATCGCCGATGCACATCTGCACTCGGCGGCGCAAGAGCGAGCCACGGGCACCATGCTCGGTGCCGACGAGGGCAACGGGAACGATGGGCAGGTTGGTCTGCATGGCCAAGCGCACGGCACCCCCGCGGCCTGCGGTTAGTACCCCGCTGCGGCTGCGCGTACCTTCAGGAAAGACGAGCAGCACGGCACCTGCACGCAGCGCATCTTCAGCGGCATCGAGGGCGGCAATGTTATAGCGTCCGCGCTTGATGGGAATCACCTGCATTGTATGAAAAAACCAACGGGCAAAAGGATTGCGAAAGATCTCCGCCTTGGCCAGCCACGAGAGGCGGTAGCGCAACGGGAGCAGCGTGGCCACCACGGGAATGTCGAGCCAATTAACGTGGTTCATGGCGACAATCATCCCCCCTGCTTCGCGGGGCGGTAGCCGTTCACGCCCCTCCACATGCCAGCGCAGCCAGCCACTCCAGCGCATCACCGTTAGCCAGATGTAGAGCAATAGGTAGATCAGCCAGCCTAGCATAGCTATACCATCCCTAAAAAGCTAACCCCCAACCCCCAGCCCCCAACCATACACAAGCCGTCCGCCCAGCCAGCCGCCGAGCAGCAGGAGGGCAGCACCAAGGGCGTGCAATCCGATGTAACCCCGGCGCATTGCAGGGTCGCCGAGCAGGTCGGGGCAGCGGCGCAGGCGTAAGAATGCAACCCCGTAGCAACCCATAGCGGCGAGGCTGGCGAAGGCGTGAGCATTGACGAGGCGCACCACCTCGTGGCCGTAGAGTGTGTCGGGGCCAGCGACTTGGCGGGTCGCATCGGCAACCCCTGTGATCATGGCCAGCACGCCGCTCAGCCAGCCCACCAGCAGGCAGTGGTAGCTACTCTTAGCCCAAGCCGCCCCCTCTGGACGCAGCGCCAAGAGGGTAAAGAGCGTACTGGTCAGCAACAGCGCCAGGGGAAAATGGATGGCAAAAGGGTGAAGGGTTGGCATGTGCAGATGTGGAAAGGGTGCGCATGGGTGCCCGGCGCCCGCGCATCCTCAGGTGTGCGAAGGGTGCGCGAGGGAACCTGGGCCCCGCGCATCCTCAGGTGCGCGAAGGGTGCGCGAGGGAACCTGGGTCCCGCGCATCCTCAGGTGTGCGAAGGGTGCGCGAGGGAACCTGGGTCCCGCGCATCCTCAGGTGCGCGAGGGAACCTGGTTCCCGTGCATCCTCAGGTGCGGGAAGGGTGCGCGAGAGAACCTGGTTCCCGTGCTTCATCATATAGGGGGCGGCAAAGCCGCCAACTCAACCAAGTTGCGCCTAGTATAGCATAGACCATGACCATAAATGGTATAATTCCCACATCAACCACCATGCCCCCTTACTCTGAGGCGTATGATGCCCTACGATGCCCTCATTCTTAGCCCGCTTGTGGGCTACGCCTATCACCGCATTATCCTTGATGCTGCAGGGCATCCGGTTGATTATGAATTTTTAGAGGTAAATGCGACGTTTGAGAAACTTACCAATGCTGACCGAACTGCTCAGCCAAGTGCCGGGGGTGGTCTATCAGTATCGTCACTACCCTGATGGGCACAGTTGCTTCCCCTTCGCCTCGGCGCATATTTGGGACATCTACGAGGTGCATCCAGAACAGGTGCGCGACGATGCGAGCTTGGTGTTTGCACGCCTGCATCCCGATGACTACCAGCGGGTCATCGCTACGATCGCCTATTCGTTTGCGCACCTGACGCTGTGGGAGTGTGACTATCGCGTGCAGTTGCCCCACAAGGGCGAGCGCTGGCTGCGTGGCATAGCGCGGCCCCAAGCGCTCGATGATGGCAGTGTGCTTTGGCATGGCTATATCGCTGATTTTACTGATCGCAAAGCGACTGAGTTGATCCTGCATGAACAATACCGTATGCAGGATATGCTCATGAAAATTGCAACGCAATATATTAGCATCCCTGTATCTGAAATTGATACGGTATTAGCTGAATCGTTACAAGCCATGGGCGAGTTTGTTGCGGCGGATCGGGCCTATGTTTTCGCCTACGACCCTGTACAGAATTATTGTCGTAATACACACGAATGGTGTCGCGCAGGCATCGCCTCACAATGTGCCGAGTTGCAATGTGTGCCACTGCTCCAAAATTCACCTTGGGTGGCCCAACATCAGCAGGGCAACACCATCATCATCAATGATGTAGCAACGCTCCCTCCTGATGATCCCTTCAGAGATCTCTTAAACGCCCAGCAGATCCAGTCGCTCATATTGGTGCCGATGCTGCATAGTGGGGAAGCGATGGGTTTTATTGGCTTTGATGCCGTAACCCAACCGCGCACGTTCACTAAAAATGAAGAGTTGCTGCTCAAACTCTTTGCGGGCGTGTTGGTCAATGTGCAGAACCGTGTCCAACTCGAACGCCACCTGCGTCAAGCCAAAGAGGCGGCAGAAGAGGCCAATCGGGCCAAGAGTAAGTTCTTGGCCAACATGAGCCACGAAATCCGCACGCCGCTCAATGGCGTTATTGGTTTTACCGATCTGTTGCAACAGACCCAACTCAACCCGACCCAAGAACAGTATGTGCGCAATGCCAACGTCTCGGCCTATATGTTGCTAGAAATCATTAACGATATTCTTGATTTTTCTAAAATTGAAGCGGGTATGATGAATTTGGAGATCATCAAAACCGATCTCATTGCGTTGATTGAACAGAGTGTGGATATTATTAAATATCCTGCAGCGCAAAAAGATCTAGAGATTCTGCTTGATCTTGATGCCCACATGCCGCGTTTTATCTTCACCGATACGGTACGTCTCAAACAAATTCTTACCAATCTTTTAGGCAATGCAGTAAAATTCACCGAGCATGGCGAAATTGAACTCAAAGTGACCTATACTCCCGGCGAGGCGGAACATGGACAGTTCCACTTTGCTGTACGTGATACCGGCATTGGCATTACGCCCGATCAACAGCGCGAATTGTTCCATGCCTTCACCCAAGCCGATAGCTCAACTACCCGTAAATTTGGCGGCACCGGCCTCGGCTTGGTGATCTCGAACCTTATTGCTCAGAAGATGGGAACAACGATTGAGGTCGCAAGCCACGCTGGCCGCGGGAGCATTTTTCATTTTACGCTCAATACGCAGGTTGAATATGGCCAAAAGATCGACACCCGTCCGATCGAATCTATTAAACGCTGTCTGGTGATTGATGATAATGAGCGTAATCGCGTCATTCTTGAGCATATGTTGGGCAATTGGGGTATTATCTGTGTAACTTGTGAACATAGTATCGAGGCGATGAAACTAATAGAAACCTCTGAACCTTTTGATGTGATCATTTGTGATTATCATATGCCTTATATCAATGGTTTGGAGACCGTCAAGCTTATTCGCAACCGTTTGCACGTCACGCCCGCAACGCTACCCGTGATTCTGCTCCACTCTTCGGCGGATGACGTGGCGCTGCACTATGAGAGCGAAGCGCTGGGGGTCTCCTTCCGCCTGACCAAGCCGGTCAAGCCGAGTGATCTCTACTACTACCTGGGGCGCATTCAGGATACCACGCCGCCACCGGCGCGTGCTGCCCCCCCCGTGGCGGTGCCAATGCATCCCTTGCACGATCTGGTGATCTTGATCGTCGAAGATGTTGCCGTCAATATGATCCTGATCGAGGCGATTCTGGGGCGAATCATGCCGACAGCCAAGCTCATGAAGGCCAAAACGGGCCGCGAAGCGGTAGAATCGTGTAGAAAGGCGCTGCCCCATCTGATCCTGATGGATGTGCAGATGCCTGAGATGGACGGAATTGAGGCGACCCAGGCGATTCGGGCCTTGCCTGCGGCGCAAACGCGCCATGTGCCGATTATCGCCCTGACGGCGGGTGCCCTCAAAGAGGAGCAGGAGAAGTGCCTCGCGGCAGGTATGGATGCGTTTCTGAGCAAACCGATTAAGTCGGAGCGGCTTCAGACGATCATTCAACAGCTTTTGGGGGAGCATTGCCCGTAATGCGTTTCAAGTAGGATGGGTTTTTTGACGCAAAGGCGCAAGGGCGCAAGGTTTTTGTGTGGATGCGTGTCCGCGTTTAGTGGCTTGGCATAAGCGTATGCGAAAGGTATTGGCCCATGATGTTGCATAGTGCTGAGCGGCAGTGGTGGCGTGAGCGCGGTGAACCCGTGGCGCTCACTGGGTTGGCGATGGCGGCGTTGAGTCTGTTGCCGTTGGTGCTGCTGGAGTTGCTGACGCTGGCGCAAGCCGGGCGCATGGCAGTGCTGTTGGCTTGGGCCGCTGCGCTCTTGTTGCTGCTGCGCTTGCCGCAGTTGCTGCGCGGCGAGGGGCGGCGTTTGGCGTTGCTGGCGCTGGTATTGGCCACGGGCTTCACCGGCGCAGGCCTCGCCGCTATCCCTCCGGCGGCGGAAGCGCAGGATGGCGGGCTCACCTTCGCTGCGCCGCCGCGCATCTCGCAAGCCAACTTTAGTCGCATTCTCACCACCGCCAATTCACCGGCGGCCCCCTACGGCGATGATCTCTATGCGATTATTGTCAGCTATGGCCTTGATCCCGCCGTCGCCTTAGCCTTCTTCCAGCACGAGAGCCAGTATTGCAATACGGGGGCGTGTGCCAACAATGCGCTGCTCAACTGGGGCATGCTGCGCCGCCACATTCGCCCCGAACGCAACGCGGGCAGTAGCGGCGGCTTTGCGCGCTACGCCAACTGGGAAGATAGCGTGCGCGATTGGTGCGAACTCATGCTCGGCTACATCCGCCGCGGCCTCGATACGGTCGAAAAGGCCATCCCCGTCTACGCGCCTACCTCGGATGGCAATGTGCCCACCGCCTACATCGGCGCGGTGCGCCGCCAAGTGGCCGCGTGGAGCGGGGGCAGTGTGGGGACGGGCGGTGGCGGTGCCGCCGTCAATCGCGAGCCCGCCCTGCGTGCCTATAGTATGCCGCTCGACCAAGCGCTGCTCAGCGAGAGTTTCCTCGCTGCCTCGGTTGAGTATCGCCCCACTTGGGCCTTTCACCAATACCTGCTGACCGAATCGCAGGCCGGACGGCCCCTCGGTGTCCCGATTGACGGCAGCCGCGTCATCAACGTCAACGGCCAACGCTTCGCCGTGCAGGTCTTTGCGCTCGACACCCTCTACACGCCGATTGCGGCCCAAGAGTCAGAGACCAACTGGAGCGACGTGCGCCGTCTCAGTGCCCTATTGCAGCAGACCGCGCCCTCGGCGACGGCGACACCCAGGCCGACGTTGACGCCGACGCCGTGAGGCTGGATCGATTTTACCAGCAGCATCCTCACCGGGCGGGTTTTGCGCTCACACCAAGCCGCGCTGCTGCGCCACCTCGCGCAGCGTGTGTACCAGTTCCACGGTTGCGCCAATCTCTTCGCGATTGATCGAGACGCTTTCGACGGCGACGCCCAGCGGCAACTGGTCGGCGTAGGGCTGATCGAGGATGCGCTGCAACAGCTCGCGGCAGACCGCGATGGAGCGCGTAAGCGGTGCGGGATCGTCGAGAATGGTGCTGGCAGTGGCGTCGGGAATGGCAATGCCGAGCCAACGCATAAAGCGCAGTGTCTGCGGGCGACCCACCGGCACAAAATCGAGGATGATGCGGCGCGGCGTAAGCCCCTGTGCGGCGCAGTCGTGCGCATAATCGCTGAGCAACTGGATGGTAGGATTGGCGTCATAGACCGCCTGGGAGATGAAATAGCGACAGCCGTGGCTCATTTTAACCAGCAGGCGTTGGCTCTCGCTGCGCGTGGGGCTATGACGTTCGGCGATGGCAACCCCTCCCAAGACAAAATTGGCCGGATGGTTCGCGGCCAACGTACTCGCCCGCGAAAGCGCAATGGCACTGCGTGTATCGCGCGAACTGGCCAAACCGACTAACGAAAGGTAGCGCACCCCATGCTGCTGGCTGGCCTGATCGAGCCAGAGGGGCCATGTCGCCTCGGTCTCGGCTGCTACACACTTATAGGTAATAATCGGCTTGCCCGTAAGCTGATGCAGCAATTTGCCATAATTTGGTGCCTCCAGGGTAGGCAAAAAGGGAAAAGGCCGCGGCTCGGCGGTACGGGGCGTCTCGTCCTGCACATCATAGACCACCAACCCATCCAGGGGCAACGCAGCCACCCGTTGGGCGAGGCGAGCTGCCGCCCCCAGCACACGATCAGCGGGCGCATCAGCGCGTGGCGGCGTCGTGCCATAGAGCAACGGAAAAGGCGTGGATACATCCATTATATTTTGATCAGCCATAGAAGATCCCTTCTTATTGCGTGGCGACTAGGGTTACGTCAAAGTCGTTGGGGCTGCGCCCCAAACCCTCATGTTTGTTGCTTTTTGGCGGCGAAGCCGCCAAAAAGCAACAAAAAAAGTTTTTCGGGAGAGGCGAAGCCTCCCCCGGCCCCCCACCGGAGGTGACTTTGACGTAGCCCTAGCGTGGTGGCGGCGTAGCCGCCACCACGCAACAAGAAATAGAAAAAACGTCCCCTCTCGCGCAAGCGAAAGAGGGGACGTAAGAATACCCGATACCCGATACCCGATACCCTACTCCTGTACCGTCGGATGGGCATCAAGGTACTTCAGCGCATCTTCAACCGTCAAAATCTTCTCAGCATCTTTGTCGTTGATTTCGATATCAAACTCTTCTTCAATTGACATGATCAACTCGACTAAATCGAGCGAATCGGCATCAAGATCCTTGGCGAAGTTGGCACTCGGCACAACTTGGCTCTCATCAACCCCAAGTTGTTCAGCGACAACTTTTATCAAGCGTTCTTCGATATCGGGCGAAATCATTGATCCTATCCCTTTCTACAACTCATCGCTATCGGGACAATAACGCGACACCACTGTCCCTAAGACCCCATTGACAAAACGGCTGGAGTTATCACTCCCAAATTGTTTCGCCAACTCCACGGCCTCATTGATCACCGCCTTGACAGGAGTCTTTTCAAGCTGATCGATGAGCAACTCGAAGAGGGCGATGCGCAGAATGGATTTATCCACCCCAGGCATTTGCGTAATAGGCCAGTTTGGTGCGGCCTCTTCAATAATCCGATCCAAGTAGGAGCGATGCTCCCAGACGCCAAAGACGAGGCGGTGTAAGAAGCGCTCCCCTTCGGCAGCAAGGGGCAATGCAGGTTCGCCATCGGCGGTCAGAGGGTCATCGCAATGACGCCGCTGATAGACCACATCAAGAGCATGGTCGGTCGCATCAACTTCAAACAGGATCTGCAGGGCCGTAATACGCACCCGATGACGCAGGCTACCCACGGAGAACCTCCCCGGCTCGCCGATGCAACTCGCTGTGCAGCCAAGATTGACTACGCAGCAGAAATGCGCATCCTAGCGCCTGTGCATACTGGTGCCGATTGTTAAATAGCATAGCAACAATCAATGAAGAGGAATATTGGTCTTAAAAGACGGTTCGTAGCCACGTTATCGTCTGCTGCGCTGGGGGTGCGGGGGCGTCCAATACGTTTCAAATAAGACCTCACAGGTCTGCTCTTCTGCACTGGAACGTCATTATCAAAGACCTGTGAGGTCTACGCTCGTCCTGATCTGAAAGGTATTGGGGGTGTGCCCCCGCACCCTCCCACATCCCAGCGGGGAGGATGCGCAGGGCATGGCCCTAGGCAATAGTCTTGGCGAGCAGGGAATCATAATCGCCGAGGGGGGCATAACAGCGTAGCGGTGGAAACCGACCCGCACGCCAAGGCAGCCGGGTGCAGATAGCGTTCAATCGCGCCTCCGGCGGGGAGGAAATCCGGCTTGGGATCTTCGGCGTTAATGCGGCATTCAATTGCATGCTCGGTTATTCTAATCTCATTCTGTTGGAGCGTCAAGCGTTCGCCCATGGCTACGTCAAAGTCGTTGGGGCTGCGCCCCATACCCCGCCGGGCGATGGGGGAATGCGAGGGAACCAAGTTCCCTCGCGCACCCTTCCTACACCTTTTGGATGGAACGAGGTGACTTTGGCGTAGTCATCTCCCCTGAGGGAAAACGAGGAAACCCGGTTTCCTCGTTTTCCCTTATCATTCCATAACCATTCCACCATCAACATTGATCGTCTGGCCGGTGATATAGGCGGCAGCATCGGAGGCCAAGAAGCAGACGAGATTGGCGACTTCGGCGGGTTGGGCAAAGCGGGCCAAGGGAATCCGTGCGAGGATCGTTTGGCGCGTCTCTTCGCCGAGCGTAGCCGTCATCTCCGTCTCAATAAAGCCGGGGGCCACCGCATTGGCGGTAATGCCCCGGCTGGCCATTTCGCGGGCGGTGGTTTTGGTGAAGCCCAAAATGCCCGCTTTGGCGGCGGCATAGTTGGCTTGGCCCACATTGCCAAGTTGCCCAATCACCGACGCAATATTGATAATGCGCCCGCTGCGCTGTTTACTCATTTGGCGCAGGACAGCACGGGTACAGACAAAGACGCCGCGCAGGTTGGTGTGCAGCACCTGGTCAAACTCCTCGTCCTTCATGCGCATCAGCAGCGCATCGCGGGTGATACCGGCATTATTGACGAGGATGTCGAGCCGTTTGTGGTTGGCCAGCAGTTCGCGTACCAGCGCATCCACTTGCTGGGCATCCGCCACATCGGCTTGGGCCAAATGCGCCGTACCGCCAGCGGCGCGCACCGCCGCCACGGTCTCTTCCGCTGCTGTGGCACTGGTATGGAAATTGACTGTCACGCTCGCTCCGGCGGTGGCCAAGGCCAGCGCCACCGCCCGCCCGATGCCGCGCCCACCGCCCGTGACAAGGGCGACACGTCCACTCAGATCGAGCTTCATCACACCTCAGCAATCTCAAACAGGGTCTGTCCATCAATCAGCACCACATTGCGCCGATCCTTACCAGCCTTGGCCGCATCGGACGTAAACTCGGTGGAGGTCAGCACGACACCCTTCGCCAATGTGCGCCGTCGCAATTCTTGCACCAGACTCTCGATGGTGCCTGGCCGCACCTTATCGGCCACCGAGAGGCGCAGGATATAGGTTTCGCCCTCATAGCCCATTTCGAGATCGAGGTGCTTATCTTTATCAATAAAGTGGTAATCTTTGAACTCAAAGCCCTTTTTGCGATAGAGATTGAGTACAAACGAACCAAACTGGGGCAACGACAGCCCCTGTAGATCCTCAAGGGTGCGCACGACACCGGGGCGTTCCAATTTTCCACCGCGCTCGCTGATCTCGCGTTGCAATTCGCGGTTGCGCTGTTCGGCGCGTCCGGCCATGACGGTACCAAAGGCGGGAAAGGGAATGAGCGCAAAGAGCGAGAAAGTGCCATAGTAGAAGAGCAGATCGCGCAGACCCGCCGCGCTCGGCTCAGCGTCGGGAGCAAGTTGCAGGATCAGCGGCGGCAAAATGCCTACAGTAATGAGCAGACCATAGATCGTCACTACTACCAAGCCGATCAAGAAGCCACTAAAGCCCAAGATTAGCCCGTGGGCGAGCCACTCGCCCTTGACGCGCTTGCCCAACATGAGGCCCGACACGACCGGCACGATACCGGCCAGAATTTGCAACATGGGGCCGCCCAGAAAGAGCATACACCACGTAACCGCCATCAGCGCCGCAATCGCGAGGGTCATGCGCCACTCGACCTGACGCAGCGATGCCTGCACCCGTTGCCCTAAAGGAGGCTTAACGGGAGCGGCAACCTGCTCCGTCTGTTCTTGATCCTGCTCTGCCCAGCGCTCATCGTGCTGAGTGCCTTCGGCATTCCGCTCTTTTTGCTCCGTGGGCGTCGTATCAACACTCATGCAAACCGACTCCAACGACGTGGTACAGCAACGCCGACCACGCCCCACAACGGCCTACGTCTGCTCCAACAGTTCGTCTACTGCTTCGCGCAACTTCCCGAGATCGGTAAAGGCGCGGTAGACCGAAGCAAAACGAATATAGGCTACTTCATCGAGTTCACGCAGGCGGCGCATCACCTCATCGCCAATCACCGTACTACACACCTCTTGATCGTCGGTCGCCATCATTGCCGACTCCACATCATTGACGAGGCATTCGAGTTGTGCCACCGCGATCGGTCGTCGGTAACAGGCCGTGCGCACTCCACGCATCAACTTTTCACGGTCGTACGGCTCGCGTTCGCCATCCTTCTTCACTACCGTCAAACTCACCGACTCAACTCGTTCATAGGTTGTAAAGCGGCGCACACAGGCACGGCACTTGCGGCGGCGGCGCACAATCTCGCCATCGCCCAACTTGCGCGAGTCAAGGACTTCTGTGTCAGAGTGCAAACAGTGCGGGCAACGCATAAGCCTTCCCAACGTCGAACGCGGTGCGTCCCGCATTATAGCACAGGCGCAGAGGATGCGAGGAACCTGGTTCCCACGCATCCCCCCTTTGCCCGACGGGGTTGCGAAAGTCGGCAATTTTCCCCTCAGCCACCTGTGCAAGCATCAGGTCAAGCGCACGAAATGCTGCGATTCTCTCATTTTCAGTGAGAACAGTGGAGAGCTCAATGCTGCCGCGTTGCTACGACACATTATCGTAGCCAACCCGACAAACGCTTCGGTTCACACATGTTTTCATGCCTGAGTCGCGGCGGCATGTGCTACAATAATGGGCAACAGTGGCACGCGCTGAATGGCACATTTTAGCCATACCATTCCGTTCATCCGAATAACGCCTTGGCGCTATGAGAGGCGCAGCACTGGGACATGAGCAGCCCGTTTGTAGCGCCGGGGCTGCGCGGAGAGAACCTATGACGCAGGTGGTATCCCTACGACCGCCAGCCGCTTCTGGATTGGCCCTTCTGCCGCTCAAATTGGCCTCCCCTGCGCCGCGCAGCGAAACGTTGATGCGCCCCGATCTTCAGGCGCTGCTCGCTGAGGTTCGTCTTCGCCCGGCTACGCTGGTGGTTGCCCCAGCGGGCTACGGCAAGACGACGCTGCTGACGCAGTGGGTCGCTGATCTGGAGCGTACCGGGGCGACGGTGGCGTGGGTGAGCCTTGATGCCGACGATAGCGCCCCGGCGATGTTACTCGCCTATTTGGTGCGCGCTTTTCAGCGCCAGCGCCCCGATGTGGGCGAAGAATCGTGGCGGATCTTGCACTCGGCGGCGCAGCTTGAGCGCGATTGGCCCTTGGTGGCGGGTGCGCTGATGAGCGATCTGCAACAGGCTTTGGTGCAGCCCACTTTTTTAGTCATTGATGATTACCATCAGATCGCCGATGGGCCGATCACGAGTGCGTTGCTGGCCTACATTCTGCGTGCCGCCCCGCCCGCCCTGCATGTCGTTGTTGCTTCGCGGCGTCCGCTCGATCTGGCACCGCTGCACCGCATGCGCGCCGAGGGGTTGTTGCTTGAGGTGGAACAATCCGATCTGTCGCTGACGCGTACAGAGGCGGCCACGTTGGTGGAACGGGCGGGGGTGGCGCTCAGCGATGACGAGCTCGATCTGCTGTTGGAGCGCACCGAGGGGTGGGTGCTGAGTGTGCAACTCGCAGCTCGGGCGCTGGCCCATCAGCAGCCGGCTCAACGTCGCCTCTATTTGCAGAGCATCTATAGTAGCCAGCGCAGCATTTTCGACTATCTGGCAACCGAGGTGTTGGCAGGGTTGCCGCACGATCTGTTCGAGGTGCTGGCTCAGACGGCTTTGGCCGATCAGTTTGATGCGGAATTGATCAGTGAGGTGCTTGATTGTGCGAACGCTCAAGCTTTGATTGAGCGCATGCTACAACTTGGTCTGCCGATTACCCAGGTGGAGACGGGCGATGCCGAGGTGCGCGCCTACCGTTTCCATCCGCTCTGGGGGCGTCTTTTGTACGAACGGGCCGAGCAGCATCTGGGGCACATGCGGCTGGCGCAGTTGCATGTGCGCTACGGTGAGGCCTACGAGCGGCGCGGTTTGCTCGAAGCGGCGATGAACCACTACACCGCCGCAGGAAACGACGATGCTATTGCTGGCGCGTTGCGCCGCCGGGCTTGGCCACTGATTGATACGCCGCAACGTGCCACTATCCGCGCATGGCTGGAACGTCTGCCGGAACGCTACCGGCTCAACGATCCGGAGTTGTTGCATATGTGGGGCTGGAGCATGGCCGCTTCGGCGCGCGATCAGGCGCTACAGGCAATCAGCAAGGCGGCGAAGATCTATCGGGCGCAGAGCAACCATCAGCGCGAGATGCGTGCGCTCAGCGATCTCGCTGCACTTGTCTTTTGGGAAGATCGCCCCGCCGAGTTTGCCGATGTCTGTATCCGTGCGGTCTATGCCGCCAACCATGTGCGCGATGCGTGGGCGCGCGGTGCCGCCCTCGCTTCCGCTGCCGCCCTGCTCTACAATCGCGGGCGCTACGCCGCTGCGCTGCGCGTCGCCCACCACGCCAGCGCTCATCCGCGTAGCCCCTTCTGGCAATGGCTGCTCGCCATGATTGTGGCCGCCATTCACAGCCAGCAGGGCTACCCCGAAGCCGCCGCCGCTGCGGTGGCCCAGGCCCTGGAGATGCCCCAGGTGGAGCGCGACGACCGCCTGCACCAGAATCTGCTGCTCCTGCGCGCCCTCGCCCTCTACCAGCAGGGACGGCTCAACGAGGCGGTCAATGTGGCGCTTGATGCCCACCGCCGTCTGAGTGCCTATTCGCAGGAGAGTGTGATTGGCGTGAGTGCGACCTTCCTCGCGCTGCTGTTGGTGGAACAGGGGCGCAGCGAAGAGGCGCTGAGCTACATCACGCGGGCGCGGCGGGCAGCCAATCTGAGCGGGGCCGCGACGCTCTTGGCGCGCATTCAGGTGATCGATGCCTACAACAATTTGCGTAGCGACCAAGGCAGTAGCGCGGTGGCCGTGCTCGATCTCATGCGTCTCACGCGTGTAATTGGCGGCGACGGGGAGCGACACAACGGTAAAGTTGGTGTGTTGGCACCGCCATCGCTGGGCACCCACGACCTCTGGCTGCAATGCTACCTCTTGGTGGCACTGGGCGAAGGGGGCGAGCCCGATCGGGCGGCGGCACTCGCCGATGATCTGGTGATCGAGATGGATCGGCGCGGCGACGGGCTCTTCTTGGCTGTTACCCAGATCTACCGTGCTGCGCTTGCTGCCCGCCGGGGCGATGAGGCGCTACGCCAACAGGCATTGCGCCAGGGCTGGGATCACTGCGAGCGTCATGGTTTTGGCTACCTGCCCGCCTTGCCACAAAGCGTGGTCGAGCAAGCGGTAGCCGCCGCGCTCGAACTGGGGTTGGCCCCGCTCGCCGTCGGCCATGTCTTGCGCCAACAACTGCCCGAAGTCGCCCCCGATCTGCTGATTGGCCTGCTGGAACACAACCAGGCTGCGGGCGTTCGAGCGCGCATTGCCCAACTGTTGGGCGAAACTGGCTCGGCGAGGGCCTTTCCCGCCCTGCGCAGCCTCATCCGCGAACGCCACACAGGGGTACGCAGCGCCGCCGAAAGCGCGATGGAGCGCCTTGTCTATCGCCCGACCTACCGCCTGAACGTGCGCACGCTGGGAGGCTTCAGCGTCTGCCGCGGCGACATTGAGATCCGCGACCGCGACTGGCGCAGCATCAAAGCACGCCAACTGCTGCAACTGCTGTTGATCGAACGCGGGCGCATGTTGCCGCGGGATCGCATCATGGACATGCTCTGGCCAGGGCTTGAGGTAGAATCAGCGGCAAACAACCTGCGCGTCACCCTCAGCCGCCTGACCAAAGCGATTGAACCAGGGCGACCGGAGGGTGCCCCTACCTACTATATTGTTCAGCAGGGCGACACCTACGGCTTTAACGTAGAGAGCGACCATGGTTACGATGCCCATGAATTCACCGTCGCCGTAGATCTGGGGCGCATCGCGCTCTACAAGAGCCAGACCAACGAGGCGATCAGCGCTTTCCGGCAGGCGCTGGCGATCTACGGCGGCTCGTTCCTGCCCGACTGCCTCTACGAAGACTGGTCGGTGGTGGAGCGCGAGCGGCTCGGCCTGCTCTTTACCGAGGCATCGTTGCGTCTTGGGCGGCTTTTGCTCGACAAGGGCCAGACCCACGACGCGATTGGTTTGGCGTGGCGCGTGCTGGAGTATGACCAAGCCCAAGAGGAGGCCTACCAACTCTTGATGCGCGCCTACAGCAGCACGGGCGAACGCAGCACCGCATTGCGCCTCTACGCGCGATGCCTCGCGGCGCTCGACCAAGAGCTAGGGGTTGAGCCTCTGCCCGAGACGGTGGCGCTCTACGAGCGCATTCGCAACGGCTAGACCAACAGCGGGATGCTGCTTGGTCATGGCGACTGCACTGGTGGCCGGTGATCCAGTTCAAGCACAAACTCCGAAGGTGGCCCAAGGTGGGTGCTAATGAAAGCAACGGCTTGGGCTAACTCATCGATCTGCTGCTCGCTACCACTGGCAATGTGCTGAATGCGACCGCGCCACCGCTCGGGTGTGAGGGCCTCGTCTCCGGGGACGACGATACGCAGGAGAAAGGACTCGACCCTACGAGCGCACATAGTATCTTCTCCACCATGGTTACTTGTACTGCTGTGTACCACGATACGACGTGGGAGTAACCAGAGTATTACCAGGGGAGAGGCGGAGAGGCGAGAGGCGAGAGGCGGGGAGGCGGAGAGGCGAGAGGCGGAGAGGCGAGAGGCGGGGAGGCGGGGAGGCGGAGAGGGCTTGGCCCTATACGCATTAAGATAAGCCTCTGACGGGCCTGCCGACGGGGGTTCGGGGGCGTGGCCCCCGAAAAATCGCCCCTTCCGGTGGGGGGTAAGGGGCCTGCCGACGGGGGTTCGGGGGCGTGGCCCCCGAAAAAACCCCCCTTCCGGTGGGGGGTAAGGGGCCTACCGACGGGGGTTCGGGGGCGTGGCCCCCGAAAAAAACCCCCTTAGCCCTTCTAGATAAGCACGATAAAGTGCTTTTGCAAGCGTGTAAGAAGAGTACCTATGCTCCAGAACCTGACAATTTCCGTGATTGGCCCCGGGGCCATGGGTGAGGCTATCGTGGGCGGCTTGTTGCGCAAGGAGTTGGTTGGCCCTGAGCAGATCTTGCTCAGCCACCCGCGTGAGGATCGCCGTCGTGAGTTGGCGGCGCGCTATGGCGTGCAGACGAGCCACGATAATGTTGCTGCGGCGCATTGGGGGCGCGTGGTGATCTTTGCGGTCAAACCGCAGCAATTGAGCCGTGTCCTTGATCCGCTGCGTGGGACGCTGCGCGATAACGATCTCGCTATTTCGGTTATTGCTGGTGCCAAGATACAGAACTTTGCCCACGCCCTCGAACATCCCGCTGTGGTGCGCAGTATGCCCAACACCCCGGCAACTATCGGCGAGGGCATGACGGTCTGGACGGCAGGGGTTGAGGTGACGGAGACGCAGCGCGGTTGGGCGCGCACGGTCTTGGGCAGTCTTGGCCACGAACTCTACGTGGATACCGAGAACTACCTTGATATGGCGACGGCGATCAATGGTACCGGCCCCGCCTATGTCTTCCTGATGATGGAGGCCATGATTGACGCGGGGGTGCATCTGGGCCTTTCGCGGCGCATCAGTGAGGAGTTGGTGCTGCAAACCATGCTTGGCTCGGTGCGCTACGCTCAGCAGAGCGGTGCCCATCCCGCCCAACTGCGCAACGGGGTCACCTCGCCCGGCGGCACGACTTCGGCGGCGCTGAGCGAACTGGAGCGCGGGGGTATGCGCACCGTGCTGGCCGATGCGATCTGGGCCGCCTATCGCCGCTCCGTCGAGTTAGGGAAGGCGTAAACAAACCATGACTACGTATGCCCGCCCGCGGCTGATCGCCGAAGACGATCCACGCTACCGCGCCCATGTGGCGCAATTCGTGCTGCTGCGGAAGAACCAAAAAGCGATGCGTCCGCCGCGCCAGCGCGAGCTCTTTGGCGGTCAAGCCGAAGCGGCGCTGCGTACGTGGCTTGATGCCCGGCTTGAACTGGATGATCGGCGCATCCTGGAGTACGAAGAACGGCGCAATCGGCGCGGTTTTATCAAATATCGTGAACTGGACGGGTTGCATATCGCGGCGCGCACGGCCCATGTCTTCGAGATCAAGGCCAGTCGCAGCGCGAGTGCCCTGCGGCGTGCTATCGGCCAACTCCAAGAGACCCGCGCCATTCTGCGCCTGCTCTACCCTGTCGTCGCCGTAACGATTCTCTTGGTGGATACGGGCATTCCGGCTGACCAGGAGGCGCTTGAAGCTCTTATGAGTAGTGAGCGCCCCCCACCGCGCCGCCCTGAATTGTTCGCCGAAGTGCTTGAGGCGCTTCCCGATCTGCACTTCTGTACGAGCTTTGAGCAGACAGGCGACGCGGAGCGCGTCGGGTTGCTGCGTTTCAGTGTCGAGGATATTATCGCCATCGCCGGCGCCGAGAACCTCGCGCTCGCGTGGGAAGAGGACGATCTCGAACCCGATGAACCCCCTGAGCCACGCCCCACCTCATCACTCTACACCACCAGCGAACCCAACGAAACCCCTCCCGATGACGACGACGACAACCCCATGGCTGCCGCCATGCGCCGCGCCGGGCTGAAGTAATGTGTTATACCAGTTATGAGTGACGAGTGACGAGTGACAAGCAGGACATAGCGCATACCAATGCGCTTTGGCATGATTCGCTATGCGGACTGTTCAACGGTAATTGGTATTAGAACCAGACCATTGGTGACAAGTTAAGGTTTTTTCCGGTTTGTCAAGTAGGCACTCAGATGTTCTCATTGATAGTGAAATACACGATGCC
>RSAS01000675.1:0-1954 GCA_003934145.1 Candidatus Viridilinea halotolerans
TTCACGCTTCACGCTTCACGCTTCACGCTTCACGCTTCACGCTTCACGCTTCACGACGCCACAGTCTCGCCGGTACGCTCAAAGTACTCATCGGCACAGTAGTCGAACGTCTCAAGCGCATCAGCATCGTAGCCCGCCGCGACCAACTCGGCCACCGCCTGGTCGCGCGTCCAGCCGTGGTGCAATTGGCGGTAGAGCAGCCACATCAACCCGACGCGGGTAGCAGTGCGGCAGTGAAACACGAGGCGCCCCGTGTCGGGCGCAGCAAGAATGCTGGCCAGTTCGTCAACATGTTCGCGCTCCAATTCATAGGCGGGCCACGGACGATAGACATACCGTAGGCCAGCCGCCGCCGCATTGCGCCCCTGCTCTGCGGCACGTTCGGCATCGCCCCGCAGATTCACGACAGTCGCATAGCCCGCCTGAGCCAACGCAGCCCAATCTGCAATTTGGGGCTGGCCCGCCAACAACACCTCGGGCGTAACCTGATAGCTAATGAAGTCTTTGTTCATAGTTTTAGTGGGGGTTCGGGGGAGGCTTCAATGTGTAGGTAGGGGGTGCGGGGGAACCTAGTTCCCCCGCATTTCCCCCTGTCCGGCGGGGTTGTAGGGCACCGCCCTACAGATTTCAGCCACACCCAAACGGGTTTGGGGCTCGCCCCAAGCGAGTTTGGGGCGACAGCCCTTAAATAAACAACGTCACCTTGGATCGCGCCGCGTCGCCCAAGAAGGTCGCCACGCCACCCATCTCCAAGCCATCAATCAACTCTTCATCCTTGACGCCCAGCAGTTCGCGCGACATATCGCAGACCACCATGCGCACCCCGAGCTCTTGAGCCAGAGCAAAGAGCTCTTCGGGCGAAGAGACATCGTGCTTCTTCATCAGGCCACGAATGATCTGGGCGCCTGCACCGAAGAAATTCATCTGCGACAGCCCGGCATCGCCGAGTTTGCCCGGCAGCATCGCGGTGAAGCCCTGCTCCAGCAGATCCTTACCCGTAAAGATCTTCTGCTTCTTGACGGCACTCAGCCCCCAGAAGGTGAAGAACATACTCACCTCAAGCCCCATCGAAGCCGCCCCCGTAGCAATAATGAATGCCGCAATCGCCTTATCCAAATCGCCCGAAAAGACCACCATCGCCACGCGATCCTCAATCGTTTGCGCCGGGTGATGCTCCAACTCGGCCACACGACTCTCCAATGCCGCGATGCGTTCCAAGAGCGTCTGGGTATCAAAAGTGGAAGAAATGGTATCAGTAGTCATGATTGGTTTCCTTAATCATATTTGGATGTGAACAAAACGTGTAGGCAGGGTGCGCGAGGGAACCAGGTTCCCTCGCATGCTCCCACCGCCCGGCGGGGTGTGGGGCGCAGCACCACACCTTTTGGTCACACCAAAAACATACTACGCCGTGCGCTTAATAAAGTGCAAATAGAGATCCTGCCCGCCCTCGTTCGTCGTCTCCTGGCCAACCAACTCGACATTGCGGGCCGTCTTGGCCCAGCCCTGGAAATCAGCCACCGAGCCGCGGTCGGTCGCAACAACTTTGAGCACCTGGCCCACGGTAAGATCGGCAATCGCCTTACGACTCTTCACCAGCGGCATCGGGCACTTAGCCCCTTTTACATCGAGGGTCTGATCGAAGTCGGTCATAGTCTGTCTATCTCCTTAGAATTGTTGTAAGGGTGTGCGAGGGAACCGGGTTCCCTCGCCTCCTCCCGCCATCCGGCGGGGGCGTTGGCGGCGCAGCCGCCATCCGGCGGGGCGGGGTGTGTGCGGGAACCCGGTTCCCTCGCCTCCTCCCGCCATCCGGCGGGGGTTTGTTGGCGGCGCAGCCGCCATCCGGCGGGGCAGGGTGTGCGCGGGAACCCGGTTCCCTCGCCTCCTCCCGCCATCCGGCGGGGGTTTGGGGGCGGCGCAGCCGCCATCCGGCGGGGGTTTGGGGGCATGGCCC
>RSAS01000675.1:2054-3881 GCA_003934145.1 Candidatus Viridilinea halotolerans
CCAAGCAATCCCCCCGTGCGGCGGGGGCGCGGGGGCGGCCCAGCCGCCCCCGCAACACCCCTCCCCCTGTGGGGCGTTGGCGGCGCAGCCGCCATCCGGCGGGGGTTTGGGGGCATGGCCCCCAAGCAATCCCCCCGTGCGGCGGGGGCGCGGGGGCGGCCCAGCCGCCCCCGCAAAACCCCTTTTGTTGCGTGTTGGCGGCGCAGCCGCCAACACGCAACAAGAAAAAAATAAACCTACTTTGCCAAGGCGCAAATATTCTTCCCAAGCTCAAGCTCGTTGGCCGTGCCATCACAAGGCGTACTCAGCCCAATATTAACACGCTTAATCTCAACATACTCCGGCGGGAAGACGGGCAGGTGGCTCAGCACATAACTGGTGAACTCCCCCTCGTCACGCGGGCGCAGGGCATCGTTGTGGGCGCACACGTTGGCATACGACTCGGCAAAGATGCCATCGGCGCTCCCCTCATCAAGTGTGCTGAAGTGGGCAGGCATGATCAGCGTGTGCGCATCGGCCATCGTCGGCAGGCGCTCGGTCAGGCTACGGTAGAGCATCGGCGTCCACGCTTCACCCTTGCCGCCCAAGTCGGGACGCCCGAAGGAGCGCAGGAAGATGCCGTCGCCCGTGAAGAGCCCGCTCTGCCCGTCGGGCGCGTCGAGGCGGTAGTTGACCTGGCCCAGCGTATGGCCGGGGAACCAGCGCGTGGTGATCTTCACCTGCCCCACCTGGAAGCTGTCGCCCTCCTGAATGTGGGTGTAATCAATCACCGCCGGCAGCATATCAATCGGGTGAATGGCATCGTAGGCATGCACATAGTAGGGCGCACCAGTCGCCGTCGCCAGCGCCGGGCCGCCGCTGATGTGATCCGCGTGAACGTGCGTATCGAAAATGCGCGTGAGCTTGGCACCCGCCTCGGTAATGAGATCGAGGTAGACCTGCGTATGACGCATCGGATCGATCAGGGCCGCCTCGCCCGCGCTAAACACCGCGAAGCTCAGATCGCCCCGCGCCGGACGGGCCACCTGCACGATGCGCCCCCACGCCGCGTTCACCACGTCGCGCACATCATAGAAGTTGCCCCAACTCACGTAGCCACCTTCAAGATAACGTGCTTGGTAGCCCCGTTCCTGCAACAGCCCGGCCACATACTGCGACGAACCCTCTTTGGAACAGACCACAAAGACCTCGCCGTCGTTGGGCACCCGTGCAGCACACCCATCCTCATCCTCAAGGAAGGCGAAATAGGGCAGATTGAGCGTCGCCAAATTGGTGCGACCCTCAATCGGGCTGCGCACCGCCTCATCCTCGTTGCGGACATCAAGGATAAAGGTTGGCTCATCACGCAGGATGCGGGCGTACAACTCAGCGGGAGAAAAGGTCGCTACGGTGGTCTGCGCTTCAATCATGCTCATCGGTCAGGCTCCTTTTATTCTTTGTGCGTTCCGGCACTAATTTCCTACAAGCGCAGTGTAGCATGGCAACGTAAGACCCATACGAGTGGATGGTAAGCGTTTAGTAAGGGATGGCATGGTGCGCAGTGTCTTGTCGCCGCAGACGGCAGGGCGAACCAACGCTGCGGCGGGGGCGCGGGGGCACGGCCCCCGCACAATCCTTCCGTGCGGCGGAGGCGCGGGGGCACGGCCCCCGCACAATCCTTCTTGCGCTACGGCCTTAAAACGCCAAGGCCGCGCAGCATCATATGCTGCGCGGCCTTGGCGTTTACCTTGACATGTGAGTGTGGTCTGATGCGTTTCTGCATCAACTTCGCAATATGGGATTGCTCCCTAGAAAGGAGGTGATCCATCCGCACCTTCCGGTACGGAT